>JAYWBH010000506.1:0-13064 GCA_043781815.1 Bryobacterales bacterium
TGCCCGAACCGCTAACTGGTGGAATGGTGCAAAATACTAATAGCCAGGTGGGCCAAATCAGATGATCGAAGTGGGCCAGGCCGGAATAGCGAACTCATATGCGCCGTATCGCCGTTCCAAGCCTGTAAGCAGAAAGAGCGTTCACCTTCCCTGCCTGTCTTATCCAGTTGACTCCACCAGCCTGTCAGTTCATCACGTATCACCAGTATCCCCGCCGGATTTTTACTCATGGTCTGATGAAGTGCTTCAAAGGTAGCGTCATTTATTACCAGCCGCCGTAACGTCGGTTCTTGGAGTTCATTCTCCTGCCTGTCTTGTGATTCTTTCCCGTCTTTCGCTGCCTTCTTGTACCGTTCTTTCCACACCGCGTGCCGTAACTCGGATTTCTCCCTCTCACCAGCGAAGTCCTTAAGCGCCTTATCATGCTCCTGTCGCCATTCGGCCTGAATCTGATTCAGCGGACGCGTCACAGCCTGAATTATTGGTGATTTTAGGTATCCAGGTGGAGCGACGATAGCGCCCCACAGGTTAGGAACAACTACCCACCCGCTATCGTTCGCCTTAGGCTGAATGCGGGCCCGCCGGTTTACAGCGCCCGCAAGGCTAAGCATGATGAGAACAGCCGGGAAATCCTTGGGTACTTGCATCCTTTCCGCCAAATCAACAACTAAGGGACGGAACGAATCCGGGAGAAGTTCTTCACAAAATGGTTGCACTGGCGGAAGCTCGCTTTGAATTGGTTCCGGTTCCGGCCAAACTTCCTCCGCTTTCACCCTCGCTGCCGGTTGGTTGTTTTCTAATTCCGACAATCCCCATCGGTCCCGCAGTCGGGTAAGAGTATCGCTGTTCATCGGTTCCGCCGATTCAGTCAGTTCCGTTAGTTGATCCAAGGTACCGCCAGCATCCCGGAAGTCGGTAACATCGCCCTTATCCGGTAAGCCAGGAAGTTCTACAATGCGAACGGAAGCCGCCGTTCCCAATAGCGACTCAGCAACCGCCGCCGCGTGCCTCCGGCCCGGTTGATCCTTGTCAGGAAGAACAACCACGTGACGGCCCTGGAAGTACTCGCCCCAGGACCCGTATACGTAGCTACTGCCAGAGCCGCCGGAATTGCATGAAGCAACAAGGCTCCAAGCTTCGAGGGTGTGAACATCCCGTTCCCCTTCCGGCAAGTAGACGGTTTCCGCGTTAAGAACTTGAGGAAGTCTATAGGGTACCCGCACAACATCATTCAGGTTGTACTTCCACCCGCCCATGCCGTCAGGTTTCCGCTGAAGGAAGGTCTTCTTACGGTTTTCACCTTCGCCGCGTTCCTTACGGACAACCTCAAATAACAAGGCCCCATCTTTATCAACATATGGGTACGTTCCGATTTCTCGCCACGCGCCTTTGTCAATAATTGGTTCTGTTGGTTTTGAAGGGTCCCTTCCTGCCCAATTGCCCTTAGTTCCGTTGCCTGTCTGGAATGAATTGGCTTCGCTGCGACCCACCAAACGGAATACTTCAGCTTTTCGTGTTGGAAAGTCCCCGCCGATAAGCTCCGTTTCCAAATCCAGAATGTCGCCACCGCGTCCACAAGTCGAATGACAGAACCACCGCCCTGTTTCCGGGTCCACGGCAAGACTGTCGTTTTCCCCATTATGAACCGGGCATGACCCGCGCCATTCCTTACCCGTTTGGCGTAACTTTGGTACCCTCACGTTGTAATAAACGCTGATTTCTTCAGGGGTGAATGTTAGAGTAGAGGTGTTCAAGAATTTAGGAATCCGCATTGAGTTTCCAGCCCGATGGTTCACAGCCACCGGGCTTTCCATTTCACTCATTGCGCCACCGTTTGATTCCAACCACCAGTTGGCCTTGCGGATAACCAATCTGAGATATCTGATTGCCGGTAACGGACAGATGAACCGATCTTTAGGTACTGCGGTCCTTGCCGGAAAAGCCTCCATCGCCTCACCGATGCTACCGAAAGCCCAGTAATACGTGCTACATCATATTCATTGAGAAGGGTCTCAATTGTGTTTTGAACTGTTTCCATTTCGTGCTCCTTTGTTGCGGCTTCTTGCCACACATTCAGAGTCTGCGAAATTCAGATGTTTAGAAACGCAAGCGAAGGGAAATGTTTAGGTAACTTTTCGGTAAGGAAGTGGCAAGCCTAGGGAGCCAAGAGTTCATCTTTGGTTGTACTCATGGCCTTCGCAAATCCATCAATATTACTCGGCAAGGCCTGCTTTGTGTTTATCATCTTGCGAAGCGTCCTGGGTGTAATCTGAAGCAGTATCGCAAGATCGGTCCAATTGTAGCCCTTTGCTAAACGAAACACTTCAATCCTTTTCACCAACTGGGGGCACGGTATTCGGCTTAGTGAACGTTTCTTGTCTGTGAGTGTTCCGACACTAGAGATTGCAGGTAGCGGAACCGATTCTCCGCCAACCGCTGCCGTCTGATGTGCCAATTGTCCGTCCATAGTTGAGTTGACTGCAATTGTCTGCGTTTCAGCTTCGAGCAAATGGCATAGTGCGATTGATACGGTTACGCCTTCACCAAAGATAAAGTTCTCAACATCATGGGATGAGAAGTCTCGAGTGGTGAGTCCACCAGTCGTTACATGAACCATATCGGTTGGGAACATTTCTCTCAATTTGTCACACCATCCAATCACAGAATTGTGGCCCAGGCCCTTAGCCCCTTTTGTAGCTATCGATTTGAACTGACTTTCCAAAGCTCTTTCATTCGTGTGGTTCACGCAGTGAATAGACCAGTGGCCATCACCCGGGCGCACTTTGGATTTCCAGACGATTTCGATTCTGAATCCCTTGAGAGACTCGAAATCAGCTCGAAGTTCACGCCAGAATGTGGGATCAGGTTTCAAAAAACCAATCGAAACTGTGCCAACTTTGTCCACTCCTTCGATTTGGATTTGGCCTCCAGATATTCTCGCTATCCAGCGCAGTCTCATAAACAAATAGGAAACGTCGTTGAGCACGCGCTGGAACGGCAACGCTAAGTCCATAAGCGTTTCGGTTTGGAATTCGTCTGAGACGCTCAACCTATCACAAACGGAGTGCCAAGCCCTTGTGATCTCCTCCCGCAGAACCGCCGATTCATCGGTAAAGGTGTGGATTGCTTCTTCCCCACGCAAACCCCTGTCGAAAACATCGTTCGCCAGTAGCACTGCGAAATCGTAGGACACACCTGCAATTGCGGAGTACACTTTCTGATTTCGATGCGCAGAAGCTGGACTTTCTGCTACTGCATCAATCCAAAGACCATATTCCCGCCAGACCATGACCTTCCAATCTTTTAGGTCTGCCGTGGAATTTGCCCTCGGTTCGCTCGGATAGGCTTTCAGAAAGGTATCAAAACCGTAGCGGCCCCGCCGAAGTCCAACAGGTTCGCGGGTGTTCACCGCCGCAGCTTCCAAATCAATAGCGCCGTTTGCCAGAACATCACAGTAATCGGCTGAAACCGCCGCGAGGTCACGAACCAACCAAGAATTGAGAAACTTATTTTGATGTCGAAGAAGGAACACCCACGCATCAAGCGGGTCAGCCCGATTAGGTATGCCTGCTGCAATTGCAGCCCTCTCCGCAAGAGTACGAAACGTTTTGCGGATTTTCTCCTGCATCTCATCATCTCTCTGACCACTCACAAACCAATGTCCGTCAATGAATTGCGCCTTCAGTGATCGTTCTGGATCAGACAATTCCTGAAATTGAGATTTAAGGTCGAGCCAAAAGTCAGAATCAAACATAGCAGTCGCTCCCTGTGCGCTTCCCTTCCGTGAACTAGCCCCTGCTTCTTGTCGCTCCAATATTTCCTTGTTGATTTTGATTGAAGTAGGAGCTTTTCGCTTTGACTTAACCTTGGAGATTCTACCTTCCGCTTTAAGTACATTCAATCTGTGGTTGACCAAATCTAGAATGTTTGAAACGAGGTTGAAGTAACTCTGCGGGTCCGGCATCGCGGCTTCACCTGCGTCGTTCCCACGGTTCATCCGAAATCTATCGATCCTGCTCTTTAGGTCCTTTGCAACACATTCGACACTCCCCTTTATGCGAATCTGTAACGCGCTCAACTTAGGCTTGGAAAACGCATTGGCGTCATTCCATTCGCGAACAACCTCAACGTAAAGCTCTATACGTTTTTGAGCGGCCAGGCTCAATAACTCCAAGGCGACTTCCTGAACACGACGAGCACTTTGGTGTGAGAAACCATCGCCATGCAAGGCCTCAGAGATTCGCGTTTCCCATTCCGGGCGAAATTGCGTATACCGCCATTCTGAGTATTTTGCTTCTGAAAGCTCAAGAAGACTCATGACTCCTCCTTCCTATGATCGCCAGCAAATCAGGATGGGAGTGGAGGCGCGCCAGCCATCGTGTTACTAGAGACGACAAGTACAATTTTACTAAATATTGTTTTGGATGCATCAGCCTTGCGATATGCAGCTCGAAACGTCTGCCTTCGGTCGATCAAAAACAACGCGTTCCAGGTGAGTATGGGACCCACTCGCGAAAAAGCGGGTGGGGGTACCTTACGCACGCGTCACGCGCATTGGATCTGGTGACCGAATGTACTAAAACGCGCCGTTCCAGGGTGGATGGGACCCAAGGATTGAAACAAGGTGTCGGGGTGCCTCGCGCGCGCGTCACGCGCATTGTGTTACATGCACTGGCGCGCGCTTTGAGTCTCTAAATTTGTCGGCGGGTACGTGCAAATGCATCTTCACTTACCCATGTAACTCTCAATCAGGGAGTCAAATTCTTCACTCGAGGTACATTTTCTTACTTCGCGGGAGGGCATAACGACACTACATTCAAGCGGAGGGTTGTCCTCTTTACCTTTGACAAAACTCCAGAGGTAAGAGCCGTAAATTTTGCGCTCATTAGCATCCGAAAGAGTTTTGTGAGTCCAGAAATCACCTTGTTTGAAATTCACGCCTTCGACCAGAATCAAGCATTTCTTTAATTCGGAATTGTAGTGATTGGAGAAATCAACAGTCTCCCCCGCTTGAGTGGCAGAGGCCTGCTTGTAGCCGGATGATTGAAAATCCCGTTGTGCTTGGTTTGCACATTTTTCCTGTAAATCATATTGCGCCGCATTTGTATCCTTCGTGAGTTTTTCCTGAAAGGTGCGAATTTGTTTCTGCTGATCCTGGACTGTGCTCCGGATCTCAGAGATTTGAGTCTGGAATACCCAGCTCAATAGAGCCAGAACAACTAAGGACACTGCCAGGAGAACTTTCATTTGATGCCTCTTTCCAAGCTGGGATTGTAACATCTGAAATCGGTATCGTGCACTTGCACTGTGGGGACTTTTGTGGGGACAACAATTGAAACTCCAGAATAACCGTGAATAAGAGTTAGCAAACGAAAACGCTATACTTAGCTGAAAACATGAGGCTTCTAGCAATTCTTGGCAACCAAGGGTAAGCCTGAAAACACCCCATTCCGCGACTCATAATCCCTTGGTCGTAGGTTCAAATCCTACAGGGCCCACCAAGAAATCAAAAGACATGCGGGGAAAGCAAACTCCCGCGAATCAGTTCAAACAGATACTTTGGGGGATTCTTTGCCATGAGTAACTGGAACTGGTTCCGTCCACGAATTCGGAACAATCCTATCGGGTGCTCAGAATTCCACTAGGGCGCTTGGCGGTCGGACGGTGTACGCTAGTTCGGCTTGTACTCCTCAGTTGATTCCAATTGATACATTTCCTCGAACTCGATCTGGACAAGTTTGTCTCCTCGTAGTTTTGTTCGATAGAAACTCAATCGCGGTTCACCAAAGATCAACTCATCATCATCCTTGAACACTGATAGGTGCCTTTTAAAATCGCCGATGGTCATGGTTCAAAATACTCCTATTGCACCAAGGTAGCGCACTACACCCCACTTGCTCTACTTTGACGAAAGCGTCAGGCATCCCTCGCAGACGAATCGATGAAGTCGTAACCGCTCTTCGCGCCGTCTTCGCCGCGTAATCACTTCAGAAATAGGCTACGGCTTCAATCTCGATTTTAGCTTTTCCTCTGCCTCGTAATTTGTAATTGACTGCTTCGTCTTCATATCGAGATAGCCCAAAACACCCCACCGATTGTACGGGGGCGGTTTACCTGCTCTTGTGTTGGGGAAAAGCGCCATCATCACCATCTCCGGCCTGTACTCTAATCTTCGGATCGGTATTAATGGGCGCGGTACCTCAGTCTCTGTTGAATAGTCACGCTCCGGTGGTCCATACACGGCCACTATCCGATTGTATTGATCTTCGGCGAATTCGTTTGTGGTTATCCCTGGCAACCCTTGGATGAGAGTTCTTCGCTCCGGCCCGGTGGAGGTCTGTCTTGAAGGACTAGGGCGAAGAGTCAAAAAAACCACTACAACAATGACAAAAAGAAATACCCCGACGCCGGCGGCTTTGAATTGGCGGGTGGTTTCAGGGTTGAGCATGACCTGCCTACTACTCTCTCAAGCTCACTTTACGATTGCAAGCCGCGTTTCTCGAGCCAGTGACTCAATCCGAAACAGAGTTAGCCACCGTTAGTCTTCCCGCAGGCCAGCGCATCCCTCCGCGTCACCCCGAGGGCAATTTCCACCAGTTGAAGCGCGCCGCCGCCAGCGCCGCCCACTGGGTTAACCACTCCTAAATCGTAATAATTAGTTTGTCGTGCATGGTCTTTTCCGTCAAGCACTTGGCTGCATAACCACTTTATTCACAATGAGTTAAAAAACCACTTTTTCGCCACTCATAATCCCTTGGTCGTAGGTTCAAATCCTACAGGGCCCACCAATTTTAATTTACCGATTTAGCTAGTCCCAAAAACCAAAACTACTTGGTAACGTGAATCGTTGTCACCTTACGGTCGGCGGCGCGGCCTATGAAATGGCCTGCTACTGTGCTTGCACCGGCAATGGCAAGAAATGTCGCTATCACTGCTGGTGCCGAATCTCCACCTGTTTGAAGTGCAGCGTAGCCACCCAACGTGAGGCCGGAAAGAACTCCCAGAGTGGTGCCGATTGCTCGACCCGCTTTACCTTTGATTCGAATAAGTCGAATGGTGTCGATTGAGTCTTGCGGAATGGTAGCCCCGCCTTTGGGGAAAAGCTTGGCATTGGAAGTTCTCTTCGCTTCAAGCACCAGCGAATCTGGGCGCACGGAAACAACATCGCCTGAGAGTTTGACGCCTTCCTTGGTTGTGAATTCAACAGTGTGACCGGTGATAAGTGCACCTAGTTCGCTCCATTTGAGTTCGACGGGTTGGGATTCCGCCTGAACCATTGCAGCGACAAGTGCAAAACTGAGCACGAGCGAAAAACATGGCTTCATGGTCATAGTTGCCCTTTAGCCTATCACTTTTGACAATTGACGACGGGGACACCTTTTACGACTCACTTCGGGATAGGCAAAAGAAAAACCCCGCTTTTGAGGGCGGGGCCTTTCGCATTCCCGATTTACGGGTGTAAAAAAATCATTCCCGACTGGCTACGGGTTTTACTACTTCTTAAAGATACAGCAATGTTGGGTGAATGTCAATCTGATTGTGACTCTGAGGTCATTCCAATAACCACTTCGACCGCTTCCCTGTCCAACACCTGTTGTTGCCAGTTTTCCATTCCCATGGCGTGTAGGACCGCCCTTCTGACACCTTGCAGATCCTCTTTTCGGCCTCAAGGGTCACCCCAAATCCGGCCATTGGTGGTCACCTAAAATCCGGCCATTGGATTTCGAATTTCAGAGGCGCATCCCCGCTTGGTTGATCTACTCAATTGGGCCTGGACTTCAGGCCTTCCCTTCGCCTGTGTCTAAGGGCTCAACTGCATACCAGAGTACGGGTCAAGACCGAGCGTCAGCGAGCCGAAGGGCAGTCTTGAGGCGTGCTCTGGGCACGCAGTATTCCACGTTGGCGGGCGAAGGGAAGACGCGGCTCCAATGGCCGGATTGGGGTGACCGCTGAGGCTTTGCGGATCTGCGCTCCGCTAAATCTGTTGTTGATCTTCATCCGATCCAATCGACTTTTCTTAACGCAGGTCAGCATGTTCGCCAAGGCCCAAACCGGTTCTACAGCATCAAAAAAGGCATAGGCATGCGGACGAAATTCGAAGTGATGATTCTCTTGCTTGGACGGGCGAGACTTGGAGACTGGAATCACCAGAAAAGTGTCCGGGAAATCTTTCGCAAAGCTAACATTTCAAGAAGTTTGACTTACATCCTGAATCTTACAGGAATTGGAACTCCCTGTTGTCCGATTGCTAGTCTCAACGACGCCTTACAATCTGGGTTTATCAATACTACTTATCGAAAAGATTAGCTTGACACACTGTGAACCCATTATTTTGACTGTTTTCTGAATGCGATCTTGTCGATCTTGATTAATAGGCCCGACCGGGAATGGAGAATCGGTAAGCAGTTTCTTGAGGTGAAGCCTAATTTTTTTCATTTCCAATAGTTCGGGCAACGTAAACGCGTAGCAATGTTTGAGACCTTCTTCCAACAGAGAAAGATTTACTGACAAGCACCTTTCCTTCTTAGTGATTGCATCCGCAACGTCCTTGGTTAATTTTTTAGTTGGGTGGCAGACTAGTGAAGCATGATAGGTGTCAGTTAGTGAGGTTTGAACGTCTTTTGCTAGTTGGATCAGAATGGCCTTTCGCACCGCATCCGTGGAAGCTCTACGCTGAAAAACCAGGTTCAAATACAAAGCAACACTAATAGTTACAGCGACAGTAAGTAGTTGTCCAACATTGACCTGAGAGTCCACCGTAAAAAACTTAAAGTTATTGACTAATATTCCAGCAATTGTACCCAGCAGAAAAAACGCAATTCGGGTTGCCCAAATTAAGGGATCGAACTCCTGAGGCTCAGCGCTCACGGATTCTGCACTTGGTCAATGTACTGTTGGATCTCTTCTTTCAGATAGGGCTCGTCTTCGGAGATGATCTCCAAATGACGATTGACCACTCTTGAACCGAAGCTTCGAGCCAACCCTCCGAATGCTTCTTCCAAGAATGAAGTTGGGTAACCTGATACGCCGTCTAGGTTGACTGTGAGAATAGATTTGGCATTGTACGCTTCTCGAAATTTGGGTTCCAGTTCTAAAGTCAGAAATTCTTCTCCCGAAAACTGTCCATCTTCCTTCTTGCGTGGTCCAGGATTGACTGTAAAATCTCGAGCAACTCTTAGTTCGATGTTTTGCGAAGTCATAGTTCTACCTCCCAGTATATTATGGTCCCATCAAACGGATACTTCAATTCAGTGAACTTTTCATGTTCCGCATTCCCCATAGCCTTGTTCGATATGATTGTTAGTTCCCTTATTCTGTTTGCCTTGCAGTGTCTGTACATTCCAGGTATACCATTTCCCCGTCCTTGAATCTTACTACTTGACGGTATGTCACCGGCCATTAGCCGACGTAAAAGCTCCGCCTGTGATAGTAATTTCAAGTTTGTCTGTATATTAAGTCTTGCGGTGAGTTTATGGCTCTTAAAAATCCCAACACCTTGATCTATGAAAGTAAAGCAAGCACGACGTCGAGGATCGTCGCAATAGACAGAGGCCCACCACTTTTCCTTAAGATGGTCTTCCTCTGTTGCGTGATACACAGTGTTTAACATTGCTTCTGCCAGAACCGAATACGAAGCCGGATGTGTCCCAGCATCTCCTCGAAAATGCTTAGTTGAAAAACTAATCAGTTCCTGAACAATAAACTGATTGAATTTCACGTTCTGGCGCTCGCTCCTCGTTCGAAGTATAGTTCCTGACGCTTGGTCGAAGTTTGATGCATTGGTGCGGACATGATCGTAAAAACCAGACCTTTTGAGTATTTTCGCTATATCATTGTCTTCAGGAAAATTCCCTGATATCCCCCCGCGATCTCCCGTATGAGACACCAACGAGATCAATGCGGCGATGGCGTCCGGTGTGAGAACATCAACCTGACGCATGTTGACGAAAACGTGAGCGCGGTTCCGCTTTGTGCGAACCTCATCTAAGAACGATATCATCTCATCGGGATTCTTGATAAGCGAAAACGTAGATGGTACCGTTATTGATATGGTTTTTTTGAAACCAATTGGCTTTCCTTCTGACATTTTCCGCTTATGTTTCGTATGAAGATAATCGCTGAATCTCAATCTTGTGCGAGTTTGGGAAAGTGATCGTCGCCGTAAATGTTGCTTCCATTTCGCTAGGACAATAAGTCTTTTCATTGAAAGTGATTCTAGTTTTTGAAAACTGTATACGCTTGATCTATTACAATATAATCCTACCAGGATAGATGTTCTTTTTTCTGATTGATCCGAGTTGAAACGAGTTCGTTCTGTGGCGATGGGATTGGCAAAAGAACACCTTTCACACACAAAAAAGCCCCACGGCGCTCTGGAGGGAACCGCCGTGAGGCATACCGCATTATGAGGGCTTGCGGAATATTCAGAGTGCATGAATCCGTCTTGATCCATCCACCCCTATCCTCCCAATGGAGGAATCTTTTTCAACCCCTGGCCACTAATTGGCGTGTGCCGCCATGGCCTTGAGTTCAGACACCGGTATGGGTGCTGCATTGAACTTCACACTTACTAATTTCGACACGCCTGGCTCTTCCATGGTCACGCCATACATTGTCCCGGCTGCTTCCATGGTTCGTTTGGCGTGCGTAATGACAATGAACTGCGTATCGCCAGCCATCTCCTTTAGCAGCTTGGCCAACCGCGCCGTATTTGCTTCGTCCAGCGGGGCATCCACTTCGTCCAAAATGCAGAACGGACTGGGCTGGTATTTGAAGATGGCCATCAGCAACGCCATCGCCGTCAATGACTTTTCTCCACCCGATAGCAGCAACACATTCTGCAACCGCTTGCCAGGGGGCGATGCCACCATTTCAATCCCACTTTCACCGACGTTCGATTCATCGGTCAGCCGCATTTCCCCAGTACCACCGCCGAACAACGTCTTGAACATTTCGCGGAAATTGATATTAATGTGCTCAAAGGCTTCCTGGAAGCGCTTCCGTGATTCCAAATCAATTTCCTGAATGGCCTTTTCTGTGTCACGAATGGAATCCAGCAGATCCTGCCGCTGAGTGTTCAGGAAGTCGTAACGCTGCTGCGCTTCGTTGTACTCTTCTAGCGCCTGCGGATTCACCGCGCCTAACGCCTCAATTCGACCCCGCACTTCCATATACTGCGTTTCCGCCGCAGTCAGTGCGTCTTCATCCAACTCGTTGGGTTCCGCTTCCATCAACTCTTGCGGGGAACAGTTCAGTTCCTTGCGGCCAGTCTCTTCCAAGTGCTTCAAGTCCGATTGCAATCGAACCAGTTCCAGTTCAATGCGCGACTTATTCTCATGTGCCGATTCCAAGCCAGACCGCCGCTGCTTCAACGCTTCATCCAGCGCCGACAATGCAGCCCGCATCTTTTCATCCTGACCAGCCAGGTTGCTCACTTCGCCCTGCGTCTGCGTAACCTGCTCGGCCAAGCGCTGGGCCAACATGTCCATCTCAATGTTATCGGCCAGCAAGCGGGCGCGATTCACACCCAGCCGATCCATCTCCACACTCAACTCTTCTTTACGACGAGTGGCATCGCGACGCTGACCTTCCAACCGATCGCGAACCTGCGCCTCAGATCGACGACGTTCATCGAGCGAAGCCATTTCCACACGCAGCACCGAATGATCTTCCACAACTCGTGACACACCGCTTTGCAGTTCAGACAAAAGAGCACGGGCCGCTTCCAAAGCCAGTTCCTGTGCCTGTCTGCCTTGCTCGCGCTGAGCAATGGCCGCATGATTTGTTTCGCGCTGGGCTAATGCCCGTTCTGATTCCCGAGCCAACCGTTCCAACTCCAGACGAGCCACCGAAAGGCGTTGATTCGTCCGCGCTAATTCTTCATTCAACTTGCGCGTTTCATGATCCAGAGCCAGGGCCTCTTTCTCTTCTTTCTGCTGCGACTGGCGCAACTGTTCCAGATCTTCACTCAGCCGGTGAATCTCAAGTTCCAACTCTTCTATCTGAACCGTAGTCCCTTCCATCTGACGATTGCGGGTTGCCCACAGGCCAGAAACTTCCCGCAATTCCCGCTTCAAAGCCAGCGGACCACTGCCCGTTTTACGACCGCCGCTCACCGCATGGCCGTGGTAGCAAACACCGTCGGCTAGCAGGAAGTATAAATCAGGATATTGCACGGCCAGCCGCTGCGCCGATGCCCGATCCGATGCCAAATAGCAACGGGCCAGACGCGGCAATAATTCCGCCGGAGCTTTGGTCAACCCGTTGGTCATCTTCAACACATCGCTCAGCCGACACTGCAATCCGGTCTCAGGACCAATGGCTGGTTCCTTTGTTGGAATGGACGCAAACTCGCTGCCTGGTTCAGGATGAACAAGGAATGTGGCACGGCCATCCAGGTCGCCACGCATTAAATCAATGCCCGATTCCGCCTGGTGCCAATGATGGACCACAACATATTCCAGTTCGTCATGCAGGAATTCTTCGGCAGCCTTTTCATAGGTGGGGTCCACTTCCACGAAATCGGCCAGCACGCCCGCTGGTTTCAAATCCTGGGCCTGACCACGTTCCACCGCCGTGAACAGACGCTTCACTGATTCGGTGGTGTAGGCACGATGCGAAAGAATTTCTGCCAGCGAATCCTTACGAGCCTTCAGCCGCGATACTTCATTGCGGAATTGATCCAACTGACGTCGCGATTCCTGCATCAATTGCTTGCGCTCACCCAACGTGGATTCCACACCCTTGCGACGATCCACTAAGGATTCTAGCTCCATTTGGCGGGAAGCAACACGGTCGGTCATCTCCTTGCGCGAGCCTTCAATGCGAACCAGTTCCCCACAGGAAATTTCTTCTTCTTTCTGCGCACGGGCACGATCCCGATCCGTAGATGCAAGGTACTCATCCACCTGGGCCAGTTGATTGCGCAACGTGGAGGATTCCCCCAACAGCCGCAGCACTTCCCGTCGAGCCTGTTCAATGGCCCCTTCCCTGCCCCGCAGATCCTGTTCCAACCGGGTGCGTTCTTCGTTCTTCAAAGCCAAACGCTGACGCGCCGATTCCGT
>JAYWBH010000507.1:0-4420 GCA_043781815.1 Bryobacterales bacterium
CGAAATTTGTGCAGGCGAAATAAGCATGGCTGCCAGACCACTCCTATTGCATTCGGTAAGCTATTCCGGTTCCTGGGGGCAAGCCTCGTTGACGTTGGATCAGTTCATCCACAAAGCTGCGGAACTGGGCTTTGATGGTGTCATGCTAGGCGCAAAAAGGCCCCATTTAAGTGTTCTTGACTACGGCCCGGCCAGCTTGTTGGAATTGCACCGCACCATTTTAGACGCTGGCTTGCGGCATGTATTGATTGCCGGTTACACAAACTTCACGGCGGATGCGGAACACGGGGAAGTGCCTCATCTGGAATTTCAAATCAATCATGTGGAACAGTTGGCTCGTATGGCAGACGCCCTTGGGGGGAAGATGGTTCGGGTATTTACGGGGTACGATCATCCGGCTTTGAGTTACGGTGCTGCCTGGGCTCGGCTGGTTAGCGCACTTCGTGAATGCGCGGTGAGAGCTTATCAACATGGAGTTGTGATTGGTGTGCAGAACCACCACGACATGGCTTGTGGCTGGGAGACGCTGCATGACCTTATCGCCGCCATTGATCATCCCAACTGCAAGGCCATGTACGATGCTTGGGCTCCAGCATTGCAGTCGGCAAACTTAGAAGAATCAGCTCGCAAAATGGCTCCCTTGACCATTCATACAACGGTGGCTGATTACCAATTGCGCCCCCGCTTTCGGTATCAACCACAACTGGTAAATTACGTTCCTGAGACTCCTTACGTCCAGGCAGTACCCATGGGCGAAGGTTTCATTGACTACCCGGCATTTTTCAGAGGGTTGGGTGAAGATGTTCCCGTGGCCTATGAAATGTGCTCTCCGTTATTGCACGGCGGAACACTTGCCACGTTGGATGACTACGCCAAAAAGTTTATTGCCTATATGAAAGCACTGCCCAGTTGATGAATGCTCAAGAAAACATCTGGTCCAAATGATGTTGCAGATGGGCCACGTAATCCTCTGCCAGGAATTCCAAAGTCACCGAAGGATTTTCGGCCACCTTGCAAATTCCCTTTCCCTTATCCACTGGCACATTCTCCAACACATGGGCAATGAGCAGGTTGTAATTGGTCCAAAGTGAAAGCAATGTGCTCCAGCGGAAGGTCTGATATCCCCCTATGCGATTCCACTCTTCCTGCATATAACCGGGCCCTTCGTATTCACCGTCTATCGCCGCACGAACAAAGCGTTGATGGTTATTGGAGGCCGAATCAATTAAGTGTCCCAGAATTTCTTTGCGCGACCAGGTATCGGCACCGCGCCATTTTTCCGCAGTATGAGCGTCTGTCCAGGTGGCCATGCGTGCCCGCGCGGCATCCAGTGCAGCACGTAGGGATTGGCTGGTTTCAGCGGTGGTTGGCATCTACTATTTGTAACAGGAAACTATCGCGCGGGGCTTGTGTAGTAGCGCTTCAATAGCTCCATGGTGGGTTTGCGCCAGGGAGTCATAGAATTGTTTTTCTCGCCACCATAGCCATTGGTTCCCACCTTCCACCAATAAAAACCATGGAACCAGGGCTTGTGGTAAAAAGTCTGCAACAAAGCGTCGTAACATCGTTCTTGTTCCTTCAATGACAGTGGATAATTGGTTTCGTCGGCCCAGGGTTCCTTGTGCGCTCCTTCGGCGGCAGAAAATCCGGCCTCTGTGAATAGGACAGGTTTCTGGAAGCGTTTCTGCACTTTTTCAACACTCGCCAAAACATCCAAAGCGGAGTAGCTGTCTGAAAGAGGATAGTAATTGTCGATGCCGATATAATCCAACGCGTCCCAAAATTGTACGTTCTCAAACTCTGGTCCGTGATTGGGCGCATACACCAGCGGACCACCATAAACTTTGCGAACTTCGGCAATCAGGAATCGCCACTGTGGTTCAAATTTTGAAAGCCATCCGAACTCTGTGCCGATGCAAAACAAATCGGCATGCGTCTTTTGGGCGAATTTAGCGTACTCCAGAATGAATGTTTGATGATTGCGAAACCATGTGGCAATTGCTTCGGGATTGGGCAAATCCTGTTCCGAAGGTTTGCGGCTATGGGGCTTTAGCATCACCTTCATTCCTTGCTTGTGCGCTTGTCGGGTGAGCATTTCAAGACCAATGTCACTTTCCAGGCTGCGGTCGCGACGCAAGCGGCCGTATGGGATTAGAGCGATTGCATTCACACCATACTGGGGAAGGGAAGCCAGCATACGCTGCGAATTGGGTTCTCCATACGGCACCGGAAATTCAGCAGTGAAGCTGATGCCTTTTTGGAAAAACGCCATTTCATAAGGCCCTGCAGGCGTTTCAGGAAATCCAGCCAACTGACTTTCGCGGACCAGCTCCTTTGCCGCAAATTGCCTTTTACCCAAATAGCTTGTACTGCCCAATAACAACGCGCTTACGCCTAAGCCGATAAGGATTTTGTCTATTGCTGGAAAAGAGGATTGCGACTGTTGTTTGAAGCTGGCAAGGATGGATGCGACTAGCGGAAGAGCCAATTCCAACGCGAAATATTTCCAGGTTGTGCGTCGCGGACCTCGGGCAAATTGTGTGGCAACCAGTGCCACCGGAATCAGTAGGCCAAGGCTCAACCAAAGAAATCTTGCAGGTCGACGGTTGGACGGAAACCCATTGAGCAGCCAGGTAAATCCAACGGCCATGCAAACAAATCCCAATAAAGTGGGGATTGCTTGCTCCAGGGTTGGTTTTCTATTGCCACCCAGAGTGGCGAAAATCAAACTCTGACACAAGGCAAAGCCATAAAGGGAGAGTGTCATGCCGGATAGTGTTGTGTTCAGATAACGCAAGCCAAGAGCAGCAAGAAAGGCCAGACCGGTTGTGATGAGAATGGCGGCAAGCTGCTGCGGATCGCTGGGAGCGATCACGTTGGTTGCCAGGGAACCGGTCATCCAGGCAAAAGGAGAAACTTCAGATCGAGTAAGTTCCATTCCCGGCAGCAGCGATGTCAGAAATTGGGGCAAGCCAAGGTAAAAAGAACCGGCGCAAAATACGGCTGGATAGAACCACGCCACCTGTTCCAGCCATCGTTTCGCAAAAAGCCACATGCATACAGCATAAGCCACCCCCCTGGCTGTTTGGGTTACCCTAAGCGGATGCTGTGGAACATTTCATTGACAACTTGGATGCTCATCAGCATGGCCATTGGAATCCTGTTAGGAGTGGTTGCCCCGCAGCTTTCCATGCAACTGGCGGTGATCAGCAACATTTTCTTGCGATTGGTGAAATCGATCATCGCACCCCTTTTGTTCGGACTTTTGGTGACTGCTTTTGGTGGTGCTGGGAACCTGAAGCAACTGGGACGCGTTGGATGGAAG
This sequence comes from Bryobacterales bacterium, assembly GCA_043781815.1. GTDB lineage: Bacteria > Acidobacteriota > Terriglobia > Bryobacterales > Bryobacteraceae > JANXSF01. The sequence goes on from JAYWBH010000507.1 coordinate 3,326, forward strand.
TCGATTGTCTATTTTGAAATCATGACTACCATTGCGCTGCTGATGGGCTGGGGTAGCGTGATGCTTATCCGGCCCGGCGACGGCGTTTCGCTTGGAGTGAAAATCGCTCAAAAAACAGTGGTGCCTTCATTTTCGGAAGTACTCGAAAAATCAATTCCCAGTAGCATCGCCGATGCCATGGCCCGTGGCGATGTTTTGCAAATCGTCATATTCTGCATGCTGTTTGGTTTGGCGGCAAATGCCATTGGCGAAAAAGCCAGACCGATTCTGAACTTTGCCGAATCCCTGGCGTCCATCGCTTTTCGTTACACAAATTATGTAATGTATCTGGCACCATTCGCCGTTGTAGCGGCAATGGCTTCCACTGTGGCTGAAAACGGATTTGGTGTTCTATTCGGATTAGGCAAGTTGATCGCCACAGCCTATTTGGCGCAAGGACTCTACGCCATTGTGTTCCTGGGTGGGGCACTGGTGATGTTTGGCGTACCACTGCGGCGCTTCTTCCAAGCGGTCCGCGAACCTTTCCTGATCGCATTCGCCACTACATCGAGTGCGGCAGCTTTGCCCAAGGCTCTGGAAAACATGCGGCGCTTCGGGATTCCCACACCAATTCTGGGATTGGTGATGCCCCTTGGGCTTAGCTTTAATCTGGCGGGAAGTGCATTGCACTTGGCCATGGCCACGCTGTTTGTTGCGCAAGCCGCGGGCATGGCGCTCCCCTGGTCAACACAGGTAATGATTCTGTTGACGCTGAAGCTTACAAGCAAAGGAGTGGCCGGAATCCCCAGAGCGAATTTCGTTATTCTTTCGGCATTGTTCTTGAGCTTTGGATTGCCGATGGAAGGGTTGCCGGTGCTGTTGGGTGTTGACGCGGTGATCGACATGATTCGCACTGGCGTCAATATTTTGGGTCATTGTGTGGCACCCGCCGTGATTACGCGATGGGAGGGTGAAGTTCTTCCCGCAGGGCCGCTTGAAGCCTAGTCCAGGTTGTAGGCAATTCTTCAATGTGGACGCGAGTTTCAGCGGTCACACTCATAAAGTTGGCATCGCCGAACCAGCGGGGCACAATGTGCATGTGAATGTGGCCCGCCA
>JAYWBH010000508.1:0-13018 GCA_043781815.1 Bryobacterales bacterium
AAATCAATTGCGCGGCCATCTCTGCCGGTGGCAGCTCATAATCCACCAGACCAGTGGCAATCGCGGATCGCGGCATGCCATCGTATTCAGTGGACGCTGGTTTTTGCGCCATCACCATGCCGCCTTCCCCTTTAATGGCTCGCACACCCAAAGTGCCATCACTGCCCGTGCCTGAAAGCACAATGCAAATAGCACGTTCATGCTGGTCCTGGGCTAATGAACGAAAGAAGAAATCAATGGGCAGGCGGTGCCCGCGGGGTGAGACTGGTTCCATCAATTGCAACGTGCCATTCAGAAATGCCATGTCGCGATTCGGCGGAATGATATAGGCGCAATTGGGCTGCACCGTCATTCCATCCTGAACTTCGAACACCTGCATGCGCGTAAAGCGGCGAATCAAGTCAGTAAGAATGCTTTTGTAATCCGGCGCCAAGTGCTGCACCAACACAAAGGCCATACCCGGATCAGTGTCTGTGGGCATGCCCGCAAAGAATGCTTCGAAGGCTGAAAGTCCCCCGGCTGATGCGCCAATGCCGACAATGGGAAAGCTATGGTCAGGTGCTCCGCCGGGCACTATAGCTTCAGGCTCCAGCGAATCACCATTTCCTGTTGCCTTACCCGGAGTTGTAACCATGACTTCAACTTTACTTTAAATACTCACGGAATGATGGATTATTAGGGTACTTTTAGCTAAGCCAGCAGCGGCTTCACCACTTCACCATGCACATCAGTCAGCCGAAAATAACGACCCTGAAACCGGTAGGTCAGCTTCTTGTGATCAATCCCTAAACAATGCAGAATGGTGGCATTCAGATCATGCACATGCACTGGATCCTTCACAATGTTGTAACTATAATCATCCGTTTCCCCATGCACCAGACCGGGCTTTGTTCCGCCGCCAGCCATCCATATGGTGAAGCAACGCGGATGATGATCGCGCCCATAATCCGTTGGTGTCAACCGCCCCTGACAATAAACAGTGCGTCCAAATTCACCACCCCACAGCACCAACGTATCGTCCAACATGCCCCGCTGTTTTAAATCCTGCACCAGCGCCGCTGATGCCTGATCGGTTTCCTTGCATCGATTCGGCAACCCCTTAGGCAGCCCTCCATGATGATCCCAGTCACGGTGAAACAGTTGAATGAATCGCACCCCGCGTTCCGCAAGCCGACGCGCCAGTAGACAATTGGCGGCAAAAGTTCCTGGCTTTCTGGCATCTTCACCGTACAAATCAAACGTGCTTTGCGGCTCCTTTGAAATGTCCGTCAATTCGGGAACCGATGTCTGCATGCGGAACGCCATTTCATACTGCGCCATCCGCGTTGAAGTTTCCGGATCACCGAAGTCATCCAGCTTCATTTGATTGATCTGATTCAACGCATCTAAATATTTGCGCCGAGTTTCGCCAGAAAATCCCGGCGGGTTGGAAAGGTAAAGCACTGGGTCGCCCACGGAACGGAACTTCACACCCTGATAGCGCGTGGGCAAAAATCCGCTTCCCCAAAGCCGATCATACAGTGGTTGACCACCAACTCCCTGGCCCGGTGAAATCATCACCACAAAAGCAGGCAGATCCTGCGTTTCAGCTCCCAAGCCATAAGATAGCCAGGATCCAATGCTGGGACGTCCAGCAATCTGCGCGCCGGTTTGCAGGAATGTAACCGCTGGGTCGTGATTGATGGCCTCAGTGAATAGCGATCGGACAAACGTCAAGTCCCCAGCGATTTTCGCAGTATGCGGCAGCAGTTCGCTGATCCACGCGCCCCCTGGTCCGTACTGCTTAAATTCGAATTTAGAAGGCACCACCGGAAACGTGGATTGCGATGCTGACATGCCCGTCAACCGTTGCCCATTGCGAATGGATTCCGGCAGTTCCTTACCGGCAAAATCGTTCAGCCTTGGTTTGTAATCGAACAGATCCATTTGCGATGGTCCGCCCGATTGAAACAGATAAATTACGCGCTTGGCTTTGGGCGCAAAATGCGGCATGCCCGGCAGGCCTTCGGCATCAAGCAAGTTCGCCAACGCGGCAACTCCAACCCCGGTAGCCGCCTTGCCGAATAATGCGCGTCGTGTCATGTGCAGTCTGTGCATCGGCTATTCCTTAGTAATCGCTTCATCCAGATTTAAAATCAGGCTGGCCACGCTGGCATAGGCGGCTAACTCTTCTGGCGCAAAATGTTCGTCCCGTGGTGAATCCCCTTGTTCCAAAAACTTCACCGCCGCGTCTTTCCTGCCTTCAAACTGCTGTTTGAAATCGTCCAGCACGCGGGCCAACACAGTTAGCTCCGCAGCTTTCGGAACGCGCCCCAGCACTTGCTCAAAGGCAAAGCGCAGACGACCAGTCTGATCAGGCGTTGCCCGCAACATCCGTTCCGCCAGCTTGCGCGATGCTTCCAGATACACCACATCATTCATCAGGTTCAAGGCTTGCAAGGGCGTATTGGTGCGATTCTCACGAACGGTACAAGTTTCACGGGTCGGCGAATCAAAAGTCACCATAGATGGTGGCGCAATGGTGCGCTTCCAATAGGTGTAAAGACTACGACGATACAACCCTTCGCCCTTGTCTTCTTTATATCCACCGCCACCAGTCAGTTCCTGCCACAACCCTGGCGGCTGATAAGGCTTCACCGAAGGACCGCCTACCTTGTCTACCAGCAACCCGGAAATGGCCAATGAATTATCGCGCAACACTTCAGCAGAAAGGCGCAGACGTGGACCACGGGCCATCAAGCGATTTTCAGGATCCTTAGTGAGTAACTCCGGAGTAACTCGCGACGATTGCCGGTAAGTGTTGCTCATCACCATGGTCTTCAACATATGCTTCACGTCCCAACCGCTATCCATGAACTCTACCGCCAGCCAGTCCAGCAATTCCGGTTGAATGGGCCATTCCCCTTGCGAACCGAAATCTTCCACCGTCTTCACCAGTCCTAAACCAAAGAACATTTGCCAGTAGCGATTCACCTGCACTCGCGCAGTCAATGGGTTTTCACGATCCACCAGCCACTTCGCCAACCCTAGCCGATTCACAGGCCATTCCGGCTTCAACGCTGGCAGAAACCCTGGCGTAGCAGCATTCACTTTTTCACCTGGTGCATCATAAGCACCGCGCTTCAACAGAAAGGCATCGCGTGGGGGACCTTCCTTCATCACCATCACCGTGGGGATGGCTTCGGCATGCTTCTTGCGTTCCAATCGCGCAGCAGTTAGATCAAGCTGTGCCTGTTTGATGGCCGCAGGGGCATCGCTTTCCAGGAAGCAAAAGCGTAGCTTGGCCGATTCTTCAGCGCTGCGTTTTTTAGCAGGAATGCTGGCCAATTGTGGGATGGTGCTCAACAGCGGCAACGTGCTCATTTGTTCTGGTGAAAGCGCCTCTTTATAAATTCGAGCCTCGTCAATGGACCCCTTAAATCTCATGCCCCCGCCAGCACCAATTCGCACCGGTTGATTCCCGCCGAAGGGAAAAGTAAGTTCATCAAAAAGGATGTTCAGTTTCCGCTCCAGTCCGTTGACGTACATGTGTACGCCGGAACCTTTGCGGTACCCATCGTAAGTGACGGCCACATGCTGCCACTCATTCAGCTTCACCGGGTCGGCAGATTCCACACGCAGGCTGATGTCGGTATAGCGCAGTGTTATGTGTAGTCGCAGCTTGCCTTCGATTAGATAAAGGCCATACCCGTTGCCTTCCAAGTAGTCTTCAGCACGCGAAATAATGGCACCCTTGGGAGAGGTCGAGTTGATCCAGGCAGCCAGCGTGAACGGATCAAGGTAATTGAACTTGGCGATTTCATTGCCTTCATCCGTGAAAGACTTGCCATCAAACAATCGCGCCTGTTTCACCTTGCCTACAGCGACGGGGAGTTGCCCTTCCACTTTCACCCCGGCTTCTTCCAACGGCTGATGCAACACCTGACCTGCGGTCAGTTGCCAATCGTATGCACTGTTCTTTGAGATGCGCTTTTCCCACTCTTTCTGACTCTTATTCAAGATGTTTGTGAGCTCCTGCCAATGCTGTTCTGCGGTTAAGACCTTGGCATCCAGTTGACTCAACCGATCACTCATCTCTCTTGTTGGAGCAGGCAGAAACGGCTCTTCGTTTCCAAAGTTATACACCAAACCGCGCTCCGGTAAGTTATTGTAGAAGGCGAACATTTGATAAAACTCTTTCTGCTTCATCGGATCGTACTTATGATCGTGACAACGGGCACATCCGAAGGTCAGCCCCATCCACACAGTAGAAGTGGTTTCCACACGATCAGCAACATACTCAGTGCGGAATTCTTCTTCCACAATGCCCCCTTCGGCGCTGGTGCGGTGGTTACGATGAAAGGCCGTAGCAATTTTTTGATCCAGGCTCGCATTGGGCAGCAAGTCGCCTGCAATTTGTTCCACAGTGAATCGGTCAAAAGGCATGTTGGTTTGAAATGCGTTAATCACCCAATCGCGCCAACGCCACATGCTGCGCACACCATCCGATTGATAACCGTTGGTGTCGGCATAACGCGCCGCTTCCAGCCAGCGGATGGCCATCCGCTCTGCGTAACGTGTGCCGCCTAAGAGTCGATCTACCAGACTTTCATAGGCCTTTGGCGACTCGTCATTCACAAAGGCGTCGATCTCTGTTGGAGTGGGAGCAATGCCCGTTAAATCCAGCGTGACCCGCCGAGCCAATGTTCGCTTTTCAGCCTCAGAGGAAGCGGTCAATTTCTCACGATCCAGGCGTGCCAGCACAAAGGCATCAATCGGATTGCGCACCCAATCAGGACGCGAAACGGCGGGGGCTGCGGGCCTTTTCGGCGCTATAAAAGCCCAATGGTTTTGGTAGACGGCACCCTCGCTGATCCACTGTCGGATCAACTGGATTTCGTTATTGGTAAGTTTGTCATGCCCGGCATAAGCGGGCGGCATGCGTAGCGTTTTGCTATCGGAAGTAATGCGACGAAATAGTTCGCTAGCGGCCACGTCACCGGGAACAATAGCGAATCGGCCTTTGCCTAGATCCTGCTTCGCTGAAGCTTCCACGTCCAGCCGCATCTTCGTTTTGCGATTCCCGGCATCGGGTCCATGGCAGGCAAAGCAACGGTCAGAAAGGATGGGTCGTATGTCGCGATTGAATTCGAGTGCGAACAGCGGGAAGGAGAGTAAGACGAAGAACGTGAAGCGGAGCATCCACTAGAATTCTATCGCACTAAAGCTTTTGAGCCCCCGCAACCTTACCCAGGCTGCGGTCAAACGTGCCCAACGGCAAATGCCCCGATTTTCGAGCCAACTCCACCATTAGGCAATCCGAGAATCCCAATGCTGGCTTTGCTCGAAATGTAGCCAAGGCTGCTGCCACCATATCGGCATCCTGAAAAGTCAGGTCTTTATGGTTTAACAGCATCTCTATCACTTTCAATTGCCGAGGCTCGTTGAAGTCATAGACACTTTCAAGCACCCAGATAGCCTCAGCAATTGCCAGCACGGATACCCAAGCTCCCTTACTAACAAATGCATCGGCGGCGGCCACTTGCTGAGGATCGTCCCTGGTTATCAATCGCACCAGGACGTTTGTATCAACTGCGCGCATATCGCATTCGAGCTCGTTGCCGGATGCCTTCTTTCAGATCAGCAAGAGTTCGAGGCTTCGGCGGGTTGTCTGCGAACAAAGCCCGATGGATATCTTCAGAGCTAAATTGACCGACACGCCGTACGACAATTTTCTCTCCTTCCTCTTCCCATTCAAGAATGGAGCCAGGGCCGATACCAAGTTTCCGTCGCACATCTTTTGGGACGGAGATTTGACCTTGAGCCGTAACTTTTGAGAGTGCGAGTGCGACTGCTGCTTGTGCCATGCCTTAATATTACCACGGTAATGCACCACCACAAAGCATTTCTTTCCCTGCCCAAGATGATTTATCCGCAGAGTACGTCGTGCATGTTCTGAAAAGGTATATAATATCGACACAGTTCGTACATTTGAGCTTCAAGGACAAAGTGTGTCCAATACAACCTTAGGGAGGTTTCATGCGTCAAAGTCTACGCAGCGGGGCAATGTTTTTTGCTCTGTTTCTCGCTTTCAGTTCATCGGTATTTAGTCAGACACTCGGTGACATTTCCGGTGAAGTCCACGATCAGCAAGGCGCGGCCATCGCCGGGGCTGCTGTCACTCTTACCAACCAATCAACAGGTGCCAGCCGTTCCACAGTTTCAAACGACGGTGGTGGTTATGCGTTCCCAGCATTGCAACCCGGTCTTTACTCGGTGAAAACAGAGAAAACCGGCTTCAAAGCAAACATTGAAAAAGACATTGAAGTTCAAGTACAGTCCAACATCCGCAAGGATTTTTCCTTAACTCTGGGTGCGGTTTCTGAAACGATTGAAGTGAGTGCCTCCGCAGCCTCACTCCAAACGGAGAACGCCACAGTCGGTACGGTTGTAGAACAGAAACGTATTGTGGAATTGCCTATCAATGGCCGCAACTACCTTTCTTTAGCTGGCTTGGCTCCCAACGTGAGCTTCGGCTTCCCCAGCGCAGGACAGGCCGATGGACGCCAAGGTGGCGACCGTGCCAATCAGAACATTTCAGTTTCTGGTCAACGCAATAATTTTAATCGTTTCACGCTGGACGGTGTGGAGAACACTGATCCTAACTTTAACACCTACGTTATTTTCCCGTCAGCCGAAGCGCTTCAGGAATTTAAGGTGCAGACCGGTGTTTACCCCGCCGAATTCGGTCGTGGGGCAACACAAATTAACGTGTCCACCAAAGGAGGCGGCAACACTTTCCATGGTGCGGCGTATGAGTTTCTTCGCAACGAAAAGCTGGATGCAAAGAACTATCGTTTCGCCGGTCCGGAACGTGTTAAAGATCCCTTCAAGTGGAATCAATTTGGCTTTACCCTTAGCGGACCAGTGATCATTCCTAAAATCTTCAATGGGAAAAACAAACTGTTCTTCATGTCAAACTACGAATGGTTCCGCCAACGTCGCAATGTGGTTGGCACATACTCATTACCTTCGACAGCCATGCGTGGAGGCAATTTCAATGAAGTGGCAGCCGGTATTTACGATCCACTCACCCGCCGAGTGACCACCGATGGCGGAATCAATTTCACCACGGCCACTCCATTCCCAGGAAACATCATTCCCCAGGGCCGTCTAAATGGAAGTTCCGTTAAGTTGCTTGAGTTCTATCCTGCTCCTAACCTGCCCGGCAATGGTCTGCGAAACAACCACGTTATCTCGCTGGGAAGGCCTGTGAATAAGGATCAATTCATTCAACGCTTCGACTTCGTTGAATCCTCTAAGTCCAACTGGTTTGGACGCTACAGCAAGAGCGAAGAAAATCAGATCAACGAAAATCTGTTCCTCAATGGCGAGGCAATCATCACCAACGCATCGCAATGGATGTTCTCCAACACACGCGTTATCACCAACGCTTTGGTGAATGAGTTCCGCTTCGGCTACACCAAGTTCTACAACACCACTGGTCCTCAATTGGCCTTTTCACGGGATGTGGTTGGCTCACTGGGCATCACTGGCCTAGCCAGCGGACCGCCTGTGCAATGGGGCATTCCATCCGTCTCCATTGACCAATTCTCCGGATTCGGCAACTCCTCTGAAGGACCGTACGAAAATAACAATTCCGCCATGCAGTTCATCAACAACGTGAGCTGGATCCGCGGCAAGCACAACATCAAGGTTGGCGGCGAGTTCCGGCGCGATTCCTATAACCAAGTGGGCAACCAGTTTGCCCGTGGCCAATTCACCTTCATCACAACATCCACCAATAGCTTCCAGTTGAACGCTGCTCGCACTGGTGCCGTGGCTTTCGGCGGATTGAGCTTCGCCGACTATATGCTGGGGCAGATCAACCAATCTGAAGCAGCCGTTTCTATTGCTAAAGGCAATTTCCGAGCCACTGGAATGGCGTTCTATTTTGACGATTCCTGGCGTATCAAATCGAACCTCACTTTAAGCCTTGGCCTGCGCTACGAAAACACACCGCCTTGGGAAGATCAAACCGGCACATTGTTTAATGGGATTGTCCCCAACGACATCCGCCCCACAGACTTCCGCAATGCTCCAGTAGCTGACATCAACCTGCACCCCTACTTCCTGCGGCAAGGTGCGAAACGCACAGATTGCTATGAAGGCATCAGCCTTCGTTGGATCAAGTCCCCCAACACAACTTACCCAGTAGTTCCACAGGTGAAGTGCGACGGCAGCCTGGGCAACCGCCTGGTTGGCCGCGACAACAACGATTGGGCACCTCGTTTGGGCATAAGCTATCAAGTCAATTCAAAGACAGTGGTCCGCGCTGGTGCTGGTGTTTTCTACAGCCAGGACACAGGTAATCCGCGATTCGACATGTCTCGGAATCTGGCCGGTCGTCTTCGCTCTAATGCTGACACCCTGGCTCCGAATCTGACTTGGGCTAACTCGCTATCCAGCATTGCCGGTGGCACCGCTGGCGTGGCAACGCCTTACACGTTCGCCAACCCTTACGACCGCCGCACGCCGATTTCCATGCAGTACACGCTCAACGTGCAACGGGAACTTTCTGGCGGCATGGTTGCTGAAGTTGGATATGTTGGCAGCGTTAGCCATCACCTGGAAGGTCTGCGCGCTGTGAACGAATCGTTACCGGCACCACGAGCACTCGGTATTGCTGAACGGCTTCGCGCTCCATTCCCTGAGTTCGGTCGAATTCAGTTGGTCGATAATGGCGGCAACGGCAATTATAATTCGCTTGGCGCCAAACTTACCAAACGCTATGCGCAGGGGCTCACTTATTTGATGAGCTACACCTGGTCTAAATCCATCGATACCTCGTCGGCAATTCGTAACCAAGGTGGCGACACACTGTTCCCGCAGAACAGCTACTGCCGCGCTTGCGAACGCGCCCGGTCTAGTTTCGACGTCTCGCAACGCTTTGTTACCTCCGTTCAGTATGAACTTCCTTTCGGAAGAGGAAAGAAGATAGGGGTGGAAAACAAAGTAGCGGATGCAGTGATTGGAGGTTGGGAACTGGGCAGCATCATCACGCTGCAAAGCGGTTTCCCGATGACCATCACGCAAAGTGGCGACCCTTCAAACACCGGCGGCCAATTTGACCGTCCCAATGCCACCGGCCTCAAACCGGAACTGCCACGTGGTCAGCAGGACCCTCAACGGTTCTTCAATACACTAGCATTCAGTCGGACTCCAGACGGTAGCTTCGGTAATGTTGGTCGCAATACGCTCAGTTCACCTGGCATCATTGGATGGGACTTCATCATGCTGAAGAACTTCAAAATGCCCTATAGCGACAACCATAAGCTTCAGTTCCGGTTTGAGGCCTTTAACTTGCCCAATCATCCCAACTGGGGCAATCCTGACACTAACCTGAACAGTGGGCCTGTCAATGCCACGACTGGTCTTGGTGCTAACTTCGGAACCATCACAGGCGTCCGCACAAACATGCGGAACTTACAGCTTGCTTTGCGGTATACCTTTTAAGTTAATTGGTTGTTAGATGTGCAAAAATGCCGCCTACAGGGGCGGCATTTTTGTTGTATACATAGCCATATTTCTTTGTAGGCTCATGAACCACGATACTGCCTTTGCCTTGCGGTAGAGTGGTACCGATGTAGTTGCCATTTGGATCAGTGATGACTTTGCTGCCAGGGTGGATTCTGATACTTGGCCGATTACGATGTCGGGCGAGTGAGGCTTCTAGAACCGGCTGTTGACTGAATCCAGTGCTGATTCTGCAGGAGTTTAGGAACCCGGTAATCTATCCCACCGTCTGATACCGGGAGCTCTGGCACCGGAATCGGTCCTCAAGGTTGGAACGGATTCACGATCCTGACCCCGCCAATTTGAGCGCCAGCTTGCATGTCTTCCGAGTAAACTGTCTGGCAACCAGCCTTGCGAGCGGAACTGAGTATGAGCGAATCCCACCAGCTTAGGGAGTGACGCTTGAAAAGATCGAGAGCACCTTGAATTGTTTCGACCGTGATTGGCTCAGGTTGAAAGTCAAGCAAAGCAGCAGTTGCGGCCGCCAATTCAGGGGTGGAACCGAGTAACCGACGAATTGCCTCATGAAACTCGGATATAACCTGTACGCTGATGACCAACTTCTGCTGATGGGACAGATCTTTGATCAGCGCGATTGCCTGACCCTGCTTGCGCGGATCAGCCGAGTCCCGAGCGTAGACCCAAACATTTGTATCAACGAAGCACTTTGCGGTCATACAAAGACTCCCGATCAAAACGATTGATCTTTAGGTCTTGAGCCGGCATGGCGTCGAGGAACCGTTGCACAGGAGTTTTTTCATCGCTCTCTGGTTGCTCGGCCAGGCGCAATTGATCCAGTAGAGTGGCAATAAAACGCGATAGGCTTTTCATTTCGCCCGCCGCCTTGACGCGAGCCCATCGAGCCAGATTTTCGTCGAGCGTAACTGTCACGTTTCTCATATTACAAGGATCAGTGTAACACGAAGTTTGTGACATTTCCGCAACCGAAGGAACCCTCATCGCCACTGGGTGCCGGGGACAACCGGAATCAATAACGGGGTGATCAACTCCGATCAGTGTAGATCCGCTAACTTATGCGTGTGACCCATCGATCTTCTGCCCGTTAATCAGATCAAAAAACAAGCTGAACTTCAACGTTACCAGAGCACCCAAAATCGCCAGCAATCTATAAACAGCGGCCTTCACGAATCCCCAGTGCTTACTCTGATAGGTCGCGGCGCCTTGAATGTAGTCGGCTTCCACTAACGAATCGGCTTCCAATAGAGGCAGCCCAGCGCCGAGCGTGGCCTTTGCCTGCTGCGCCCAAAGAATCTTCTTCCCGGCATTGCGGATTTGAAAGCAGATTTCGGCATCGGCCCAGCTATCGCCGAAACGTTGGTCCAGGTAGTTCATTCCTTTCAGGAACGTCTTGCGCACCAGAAAAGACTGAAAACCAGGAAACACTAAAGATGTTTCAGAAGTCGCTGGCTGTCGAAAGGGTGGCTTCAGATTTCCAGGAGCCGGTAATTCACGGGTCATCGTGGCCAATTGTCCTGATTCACTTACCAACTGCGGAACCACTGCGGTGGCTTCCGGGGATTCGGCCAGAACATCGATGAGCTGAGCAATGGCATCCTTTTCATAACGGACCGCCGGGTCTGAAAATAGGATGAATTCGCCTTGGGCACTGCGCAGCGCGATGTTCACCGCTTTCACCCATCCGAAGTTTTTCGGCAGCTTCAGAAAGTTAACCGACTCGCCATATTTTTCACGAAGGGACTGCGTATTGTCGTTGGAGCCATTATCCATGACAATCACTTCTAAAGCTTCGCGGCGCGATGCGGCTTGTATGGCATCCAGGGCAGCTTCCAGTTCCACGGCACGGTTGCGCGTGGCGATGATGATGGTGGCTTGTATGGCTACCGGTTGCTGTTCTTCTTGCGTCAAATCTGCCATGAATTTATGTTTAGGAAAACAAACGGCGCAAGGAACAAGCCCTTGCGCCGTCTATCACATCTGTTTACTGGGACACTTAGGACTTGGTATCGGCTTCGCCGCCGCCCTCTTGGCCTTCACGCATGGCGGTAAGTCGCTCTTCACGACGCTTGGCTCGATCTGCCGCACGCTTCACCAGCTCTGAACCGACTAATTCGAGAATTGCGGTATCGGCACCATCGCCCTTGCGCCAGGCAAGTTTGATGATGCGGGTATAGCCACCGTTACGATTGCCGAAGCGGGCGCCCATCTTATCGAACAATTTCTTGACGGAATCCGGCGTCATCAGGTAAGAAGCTGCTTGACGACGTGCCGCCAAATCGCCTTTTTTGGCCAGGGTAATCATTTTATCCACCAACGGCTTGGCCGCTTTGGCCTTGGTTACGGTGGTGGTAATGCGTTCCTCGACAATTACGGCGGTCACCAGACCACGCAACAGAGCCTTGCGGGCGCTGGCGTTGCGTTGGAGTTTGTATCCGGAAATCTTGTGTTTCATCTTCTTCTTACCTTGGCGTTCTTACGTTTACAATTGCTTGGCTGTGCCTTGAATAGAGGCAGTTATTCCGCTTCAACCATATCTTCGTCGTCCAGTTCATCGTCACCCATAATTGGCGGAATGCCGCCAGCGGGTGGAACCAGACGTCCGGATGCATCCATTTTCATGCCAAACGACATGTTCAGGCCACCCAGAATTTCTTTGATTTCGTTGAGCGATTTGCGTCCAAAGTTCTTCGTACGCAACATTTCCGCTTCTGTCTTCTGCACCAAATCGCCGATGGTTTGAATATTGGCGTTTTTCAGGCAGTTGTAGGAACGGACACTGAGTTCCAGCTCTTCCACCGAACGGTTCAACACTTCGTTCAGTTGACCAGTAGCCCTTTCCGCCGGCTCTTCGGTAACTTCGGAAATTTCTTCGAAGTTGATGAAGATGCTCATGTGGTCTTTGACCAGTTTGGCCGCCTGCCCAATGGCATCCTGCGGAGCAATGGCGCCGTTGGTCCATACTTCAATGGACAGCTTGTCGTAATCGGTCATTTGACCCAAACGGGCCGCTTCAACGGAAAAATTCACTTTGCGAACAGGGGAATGCACCGAATCAATGGGGATGTAACCCAACGGTAGATCTTCGTCGAAGTTACGATCTGCGGCAACGTATCCGCGACCGATTCTTAGACGCATTTCAATATTGAGTTTGCCGCCTTCGCCCACCGTGGCAATGTGCATATTTCGATCCAGCACTTCCACATCAGCGTCGGTTTCAATCTGCCCGCTCAATACTTCACCGGGCTGATCCACAACAAGGCGTACGGTATGGACTACGTCGGTCATCATCTTAAAGGGGACCTGTTTCAGGTTCAGGATGATATCCGTAGCATCTTCCACAACACCAGGGATGGGGCTGAATTCGTGAGCCACTCCCTCAATGCGGACAGCGGTGATGGCTGCGCCTTCAATAGAACTCAACAACACACGGCGTAACGAGGTGCCGATGGTTGTACCAAATCCGCGCTCAAACGGTTGGGCGGTA
>JAYWBH010000509.1:0-4409 GCA_043781815.1 Bryobacterales bacterium
AAGCGTTATATTCATGCGCAGGCGAAAACAGCCGACCTTGTATTTAAACTGGAAGCGGTGAATCGTGAGGATTTGAAGCAACCGGAGAGGCCCGAAGACATCCGCCTGCGTTTGTGTGTCAGCTTACGAAGAGGGTTGTATTATGAAAAGCTGATTCGCATTCTGGTGAGTCTTTGCGGCTTGCACGTGGACATGTCCATTGGCGAAGAAGATAGCGTGGTGGAGTTGCGGATTGAAGGGGATTTGCAGCCTGAGGATCTGGCTCTGGCGGCCGGGCAACTGGTGCCGCATCTGGAAGAACTGATGGCGTTGGATGCGCGGTGGGCAAACGGCATGATTGGATTGATGCAATTGATTACCTTTGTGGAAGTGGCTGAAGCGCTGCGAGCCCGGGGGAATGGGTAGGCAAATGGAGATAAGGAACAAAGCCGCATTCGCCACAAGGCCTTGCGCAGTGTTGATGGATATTGACAACACAGTGTATGCGTACGAGCCAGCGCATGCCGCCGCATCGGAAGCGGCTATGCGCAAAACCATCAAAATGTTGGGCATTAAACAGGCAGAGTATGAACCTGCATTTGCTGAGGCGCGTCGTGAAGTGAAAACGATTTTAAACCAGACAGCCTCGGCCCATAGCAGGCTGCTTTATTTTGCGCGAATGCTGGAACGATTGGGGATGAAGAGTCAACCGTTGATGGCCCTGGATTTGGAGCAGACTTACTGGCGCAATTTCCTTAGCGCCAGCACGTTGTTTCCGCAGGTGAAGGATTTTCTGGAAGATCTACGAGCAGCGGGGATTCCGGTAGCGGCTGTAACTGACTTGACGGCGCAGATCCAATTTCGCAAATTGATTTACTTTGGGCTGGATCATTACTTCGATCATATTGTGACCAGTGAAGAAGCGGGAGTGGAAAAACCAGCGGCCAGGCCCTTTCAAATGGCGTTGGAACGGCTATCTTTAAGGCCTGGGCAATTGGTGTGGTTTGTGGGTGATGACGCGAAAAAGGACATCGCCGGGGCGAAGGCGGCATTGGGAGCCATCACGCTACAAAAGCGGCATGATGGGGTAGTAGTTTCTGGCGAAGCCGATGCGGTGTTCGATCACTTTCGCGAATTGCGGGAAGTGTTACGCGGCGCTGTTTGACGGCGAGTTAGTTTAGTCTCCAACCATTGTTTAGGTAGCTTGTGGTTTAAAGACCGCTCCCTCGCGGTCACGGCTCGGTAGGATCAGTACGTTACAGAGCCACAACCGCAAGGGAGCGGTGTTTTTAACTACAGGTTATCCCAACAAAGATTGGGGATTCTACAGGGATGCGGAAAAACTAAGTGGGATAGGCGATTCCGCCTGCCAGCTCGCTTGCGAGCGAATCTTTCATTCCGATTTCGGAATTCAGTTGGGTCACTCAAATCCCGAAAACATACACCACGCTTCCATTGATTATGGAAACATACTGCTTGTCATCGAACTGATAAGTCATCGGCGAAGTGTGTAGAGACTCATTGAACGGGTAACTCCACAAACGCTTGCCAGTAACTGCATCGGCTGCGGCCAGCGCACCTCCATCATCGCCGAAGATTACTAGACCGCCTGCCGTGGATAAGGTGCCAGCCCAGGAATCACCGGGGCCATCTTGAGGAAGCTCCCACTTTACCTTGCCTGTTTCAATATCAAAGGCCCGCAACACTTTTTGGGGTTTGTCATCGGGATCGCGCCTGCCGCCTCCGCCTTGATATGCTCGACCAGCTTGCCATTCTGGAGTGGTGCGTTTGTTGTAAACGGCACAGCGTTCCAGCGTGTTCACATAGAATAGTCGAGTGGCTGGATTGTAAGATGTCGAGTAAAAGTTTGCGGCCCCTTCCACTGCCGGGCAGATCAAATTACCTTCCGTTGTGGGCACCTGATTGGGATTCATTATCGGCCGACCGTCGGGGGCAATTCCTTTTGCCCAGGTCAGCTTCTTGACCATCGGTTCAGCGATCAGCATTTTGCCGTCAGTTCTATCCAGCACATACAGGAAGCCGTTACGATTCGCTTGCAACAGCAACTTTCGTGGCTGACCCTTCCAAATTGCGTCGGTCAGCACCAGTGGAGCCACGGCATCCCAATCCCATTCGTCATGCGGAGTAGGCTGAAAATGCCATTTCAACTTGCCAGTTTTCAAGTCGATGGCAAGAATGGAACAGGTGTACAGGTTGTCGCCCTTGCGGTTATCGCCATTGAAATCAGGACCGGCGTTGCCAGTGGGCCAGAAGACTGTTTTAGTATCGGGATCATAACTTCCAGTGAGCCAGGTGGGGCCGCCGCCGTGATCAATATCGACGCCATCCCAGGTTTCAGAACCACGTTCGCCGCGCGCGGGAATGGTCCAAAACTTCCACACTTCTTTGCCAGTTGTTTGGTCGTAGGCCGCTAAGAATCCACGAACGCCTTCTTCGCCACCGGCGGTGCCTGCCACCACCAGATTTTCAATCGCAAGCAAAGATCCGGTGGCGTTGTAATTCTTTTTATAATCGGCCATCTCTGTATCCCAGAGCACTTGGCCGTTGTGGCGGTTCAATGCGATCAGGTGGGCATGGTCTGTCTGCATAAACACTTTATCGCCAGCTACCGAAACGCTGCGATTATTTCCTGGTGACCGGGCGTTGCCGATCAGCCCTTGCGTCGGGGGCTTAGAGTATTCCCATAAACGCGCGCCGGAACCCGCATCCAGCGCGATCACAGTGTTGGTATTGGTCACATACATGACCCCTTCATGCACTTGCGGCGTGCCTTGCAATCGGGCAGCGTTGGGTAGCGCAAAGACCCATTTGACGGCCATTTTATCGACGTTCGCTGCGTTGATTTGCGTCAGGGCTGCATAACGATTCCCACTGAACTGACCGTGCATGCTGGGCCAATCAGTCTGGCTGGTAACCGGGCGATACTGTTCGCCTACTTTGCGCAACAGATGCATTTTTTGGTCGTCGGTACGCAGTTGCAACTCGCGGCTGGTGCGCGCAACAACAAGGCCTTCCAGTTGCGTTCCATCGGTTAGCTTGGCTTGTTGACGGACGGGGCCGAATCCTCGCCGACCGCGACGCGGCTGAATGCTGCGCATGTGCGTTACGAGAAGGGCAACTTCCGCGTCGGCTAATTGTTTGAAGGCGGGCATACCTTTGCGCGGAACGCCGTCGCGAATGATTGCGCTGAGTTCTTCATCGTTCTTAATGGCCAGGATGGGCAGTATGGAGGGCGCATGTTCGCCGCCATTTGCATCGGAGCCGTGGCATCCTGAACAACGATTTTGAAAGGCAGCACGACCGTCGGGTGCCTGTCCCCATGCCATAGAAAGTGCAACTTGAAGAAGCAAAATAAACGAGATCCGCATGTGCCCTGAGTATAACAGTGGCATTGGGTAGTATATTTTATACAACTGAATGACTAAACAGCTAACCACCCTGGTCACGAACCTTGGGTATAACGAACTGGAGGCCAACTTATTACCGAACTTGCCTGCCTTCCTCGCGTTGCAAGTCCATAGTTTGCCCCGCCATTGAAGTTGAATTTAAGGATTTGATGCTGCGGGAGCTGTAAGTTGGCATCCACGAAGTAACTCGTCAATGGAGGTGTTGTTCCAATTGGGCACGTTGTGTTTCGGATGCAAACTCCAATACTCAATATGCTCCAACCAAGCACCTGGTTCAATTTGAGTAAGTGGGCTTAACGTTTCCAACTCCAAAGCCACCCCATTGGTAAAGATTTCAAAAGAACAGCCGAAGTCCGGGTAACTGACGTTTGTAAGTGCCCGATATCGCTTCAGGAACAACTCATCGCCCAATAGATACGCACCCCAAGTATCCACGTTGAAGTGTCCCAACTTAAAGGGATGCTGGTATTGTTGATCCTGTCGTAGCACAAGATACAGCGGGGTGAAGGTCAATCTTGGGTCGGTCAAATCAGTGAAGGCCCACATCACCAAAGGGTTTGTGGGTGCCAGACATTCCGGATGCGTCCCTCGCGGGGGAAAGCCTGTGATGCCATGGCCGCCAGGGGCCATCATGGTGAGCGCCCAGATGGATGCCTTCACATTCCAGGACATAGTGTTTTGCAATCGGTGGACGATTTCAAGGCTGCCTGTCTCATCAAAACGAATACGCAGTTGCTTACGAAATCCTGTCCCGACTTCCACTGGGCCGGTCATTTGCAGCATATCGTTGTGAATGTGGCAATCGCACGGCAGGTTGTCGGCGGCGTAGGTTCCTACTGCATCTTCTGGAGCCACCCATAAGCGATGACCACCGCGTGACACAAATCCCTGCTCCGCTGTTGTTCCTTGATCGGCCTTGATTTCCAACAGTAAGTTAGGGCCGTTGGTGAAGCCAAAGCGGAGAATGCGCGGCCCAATATCGGATGTGACAATTGCTTCCAA
>JAYWBH010000510.1:0-4354 GCA_043781815.1 Bryobacterales bacterium
TGATCCATGTCTCGAAGGTCAGCTTAGCAGATGGCTTCAGCGATAGGAAATCATATCTGGTGGCAGATGGCTGGTGGCGTTGAACAAGTCCAGACTGATGCGGCCTTTACTAAATAGAAATTCCGTAATGGAACAATTGCGGACGCGCCAGTTCAGTTCCAAAGCTGTTGCTGGTGGCGCTGCCGTTGCCCACTGTACTGTACGACCAATCACTCCGCCGGAAGTGAAAAGTGCTATCCGTTGATTTCCAATAGCATCGGCCATAATTGTGCGCAAGCCTGTTTCCACGCGTTCAAAAAAAGCGGTTGCTGTTTCCACACCGTCGGGCTGAACTTGTCCAGCCATCCAAACACCCATGGCACTTTCAAAAAACCGCTGAAAATACTTATTCCGATCTTCCGATTGCCGGTGCTCCAAATAAATATTGCGAAGTGCTTGCAGTTCTGGAGCGGCGTCGGCAAGAGTTGTCGTAACACCGGCGGCGTCGTATTCATTGAACGCTGGCGAATATTCCAGGGCAGGGCACTGCTGCAAATAACTGCATGCGATCTCCGCAGTATGGCGTTGGCGTTGCAATGTTCCGCAAAGGATCCTGTTGAAACTGACATTTTGCAGAGCCCACGCCTCGCCAAGTTTATGAGCTTGTTGTTCCCCAAGTGTTGTCAATCGATCTGAGTTTTTAGCAAAGGCTGTGGCTTGCCCATGACGGACTAAAGTTAGCGTGCTCATTTTCGACTGTGCGGTGCGGTGCCTGCTTGCAAACGTCGCATGCCACGCAACCAACGTTCATAATCAGTGCCCTTGCGGCGGAAATATTCCAACACTTCCGGATGCGGCAAAATTAGAAATTGTTCTGATTCCAGACCCCTGACCACAGCCTCAGCCACTTCTTCAACCGACACTGATCCTTCCCGCAAGAAAGACTCCCGGTCTCCATCTTCGCCAATCAACATGCGGGTGCGCACGCCTTGCGGGCACAGGCACGAAACTTTCAACCCACGATCCCCATATGTGATAGACAGCCACTCTGCAAAGGCCACAGCCGCGTGTTTAGACACCGCATAGGGTGCGGAACCGATTTGGCTCAACAGCCCAGCGGCGCTTGCAGTTGAAAGAAAGTACCCGCCACCGCGAGCGATCATCGCAGGAACCACAGCCCGTGCGGCGTGGACATGGGCCATCACGTTGACGTTCCACACTTGTTCCCATTCGCAGGTCTCCAACTCCTCGCCACCGGGTGTGAAAATTCCGGCATTGGCGCAAAACAGGTCGATTGGGCCGTGCCGATTCTCCGCTTCCTTCACGAATCCTTCCACGGCACTCTGCGACCCCACATCCACCGCAGCAGCCCAGCCGTGCACCAAACCAGCGAGTTCTGCAGCGGATTCCAGGTCAGCAATGCTGATGGCACGTGCACCTTCCGCATGAAAGCGAAGACACAGTGCGCGGCCAATGCCGTTGGCACCCCCTGTGATGGCGACGTGTTTACCGGCGAGATTCATCGTATTTCCCAAGCTCCCATTTCGCGATGGCTTCCATGTGCACTTCATCCGGTCCATCGGCAAGGCGTAGGGTTCGCGAATTTGCCCAGGCTGCGGCAAGGAATGTATCTTCACAAACGCCCATGGCACCGTGGGCTTGAATCGCACGATCCACTACGCGCAGGGCGACGTTAGGGGCTAAAACTTTGATGGCAGCAATTTCTGAACGGGCACCTTTATTGCCCACGGTATCCATCATGGATGCGGCCTTCAGGGTCAGCAGGCGGGCTTGTTCAATCTCCATCCGCGAATTAGCAATGTCGGCACGGATGGTACCCATGTCTGAAATCTTCTTGCCGAATGCAACGCGGCTGTTAGCCCTGCGGCAGAGCAGTTCCAAGGCACGTTCGGCCACTCCAATCAAGCGCATGCAATGATGAATCCGACCCGGACCAAGACGACCTTGCGCAATTTCAAATCCTCGACCTTCGCCTAGCAAAAGATTCGATGCAGGCACCCGCACGTCCTGAAAACTAATTTCCCCGTGGCCATGGGGCGCGTGATCGTAGCCGAAAACACTCAGCAGCCGTTCTATTTTCACACCTGGTGTTTTCATAGGCACCAGAATCATAGATTGCTGTTTATGTTTTGCAGCGGAAGGGTCAGTCTTGCCCATGAAAATAATTAACTGACAGCGTGGATCGCCAGCACCGGAGCTCCACCACTTGCGACCGTTGATTACATAACTATCCCCATCAAGGACGATACTTGCTTGAATATTGGTGGCATCTGAGGATGCAACGCCGGGCTCAGTCATTCCGAAGCAGGATCGAATTTCACCAGCCAGCAGGGGTTTCAACCATTGTTCTTTATGGGCGGCTGATCCGTAACGTTCCAGCACTTCCATGTTGCCGGTGTCCGGGGCGGAACAATTGAATACTTCCGGTGCCCAGGAAACACGGCCCATAATCTCGCACAGGGGAGCGTATTCAATATTCTTCAACCCTGCACCTGATGGGCTTTCAGGAAGGAAGAGGTTCCACAAACCAGCAGCTTTCGCTTTGGGCTTCAACTCTTCAATGAGCGGAATGGGAGTCCATCGGTCACCGGTGGCAATCTGCTGATGGACCAAAGCCTCGTTAGGATAGATGTGCTCATTCAGGAACGAGGTTAATTGGCCTTGCAAGCTTTTAACCTTGGGTGCGTATTCAAAGTCCATATATGTTTCTAGTGTAGCTTTACACTTCGCACACAGGG
This sequence comes from Bryobacterales bacterium, assembly GCA_043781815.1. Lineage (GTDB taxonomy): Bacteria > Acidobacteriota > Terriglobia > Bryobacterales > Bryobacteraceae > JANXSF01. The sequence continues at coordinate 2,739 of JAYWBH010000510.1, forward strand.
ACCTAATCCTTCTTTTCAGACTTTGGTTTAACGGGAAGCACATTGCCCACTTTAGGAATAATTCCTGCGTCACCTAAGGCTCGCAATTGTTCAGGGTCGATGGATCCCACTACTTGAACAATGGTCAGTTCTTTGGGTTCGGCAGCAAGAATCACAATGCCTTCTGTTTTGGATCCATTGTTCTTAATGTAGACCCCGACGTTGCTAGCTTTGGAACCGCTGTTTTTGACCTCCACCACTTTGGACCACTCCGATCCGGATACCGCCGTACGAAGCTTGTCCACATCGGCCATGTTGTAATCGCCTTCGTTGTTGAACTTGATGGAACGCACCTTGATGCTCTTCAAACCCCCAATCAACTTCTTGGCCTGCGCCTCATCCGGTTTGGAGTCAGAAAGAAAGCTTTGGGCCATTTTGAGAAGGAATCCATCCAGATTCACCTCCACCGTTTCCGACGCCTTTGGGGCCAGCTTGGCCCAATCAAACGATTGAATTAAATCCTGCCCGCAACAGATGGCTAGGGAAAATAGAACAACAGCAAACTGTTTTGCGCTCATGGAAGAAAACTCCTGTGATTCAACTGATCCACTTTTTGTTGAGCGACGTGTGTTTTGTCCGCAGTAATTCGCAGTGCCAGCATCACCTGTTCCTTAGCGAACTGCCCCTGCTGGTAGCGGTAGGTTTCATACACCCCTACGGCAGCAAGACATGCAGCCAACCCTGCCACCAGAGCCCATTTCCAGGAATGATTCCGGGGATGTGTTCTGGCCAGAACCTTTTCCGCAAAGCCGATTGCAGGCTGCTTTCTGGACAACGTTTGTTTAAGCTGTTTCTCGAACTCGTTCATGCGTGGGCTCCTCTCTCCATTTTGCCTCGAAGTACAGCCAAGGCGCGATGAAGAATGCTTTTTACGGTCCCCACGGGGATTTGCATTACTTCAGCAATCTCCCCTGGTTCCAGCTCTTCCTGGTAGCGCAGGATAACAACCATCCTGGGCTTTTCCGGCAATGCTTGAATCAACCTGTCCAGCATACTTTGCAACATGGGGTCGCTATGCTTGGGACTAATCGAAGGTTCCCTTGCTGCTTCAAGCCCCACCCTGGGACGATATTTTTGTTGACGCGATTGATCAATGCAGCGATGGCTGGTAACCCGCCGCAACCAATTCGTCAAATGAGTAGGAGACTCAATTTCCTTCAGTTTCCTGAACAAATGCAAAAATACGTCCTGCGCCAACTCTTCGGCCACGGCGCGATTGCGAAGAAAATGCATAGCAATACTGAACACCATGGCCTGATGCTGACGGACGATTTCAGCAAAGGCTGCCTCATCCCCCAGCAGGGCTTTTTCAAAAGCAACTAACCCCGAATTGTCTTGAACACGAACAAACATCGTCACTCATATGCTAACTACGTGCCGCTGGGGAATGCGATGGCAAAAATGACTAAGGGAAATTCCTGAGTCGGAAAAAGAATTTGCGCGTACTAGTATATCGTTTCACTAAACCATATCCATTAGAGCGATGACTGTACCGGTCGCCTTCCAGCGATGGACAACATGCATCTGGTTAATTTCGTCAATGCCCTTTAGAATCCTTTCACGCAGTTCATTCTTTG
>JAYWBH010000511.1:0-12852 GCA_043781815.1 Bryobacterales bacterium
TACGTCAACTCAATGGGTTGGCAGCAGACTTCACAATCTTCGACATACGTTTGACGTCGAACCGAGGTGTCCAGCACCATGGAAATCTGTTCGGCGCAATAAGGGCACGTAAAGTAATGTTCCATATATAAGGGATTCGTCCACTCCCACTGCGGGACTACTTAATTAAACTTTGCTCTGCAATTTTCTATAACCTTTTTAGCAAATCGAAAATAGCGTGGAAGTGGTCAATATGATCGGGTGCCGAGTTGCCCGCATAACCAAGAATTTGAAAACTGCCGGAACGAACCTCGCTTAACTGCTGCATCCCAAACACGCCCCAACGTAGCACAGGCTTACGTTTTAAGCCGAGCTTGGTCAACAGGTAATCGGCAGTTTCGGTTGATGAAGCATAGGTGCCCGGAAAGACTTCAGAGTGCGCCACCAACATTCGTTTGGTCCCCTTCACGGCCAAGCGCGCGAAATCCAGAATGGAATCCAGATCGGTGGGGATAATTGGTCCGGGCTTGTCGCCGGTTTCATAGCCAGCGTGTAGACTATCGGCCAACACTACGCCGTCCACACGTTTAACGCTCAGCGGATCTCGCAAAATTTCACGCACAGCTCCGTATCCGGCGCTGAAAGATGTCAGGTAAACGGGTTTGAAGGCACACTTGCATTTCTGTTCAGCCTCGCTCAATAATTGGCGGAATTTTTCGCCGGAACCGATGGCTGCTGAATAGGTTTCCGATCCGCCGGAAGCCAATACAGAAATCACCGCCGCAGTTTCCCGCCAGCGATGGATGCCAGCTTCCACATAACTGCTTTCGCCATGAAAATGAATTGCCAGTGGCCGCACGGCAAGCCGTCCACTGGGAATCAGCAGTGTGCCGACACTCAGGGTATGGTGGATTCCGCTCACCGGGTGGTTCTTCAGCCGCCCGTGCTCCCGCGTGGATTCCGTCATGGGCGACGGATTCTGCGGTAACTGCATCAGCAGTAAAGCTAGGATGCCTAGCATTGTGGCTACTTGATTTCAGGGCTGGAGGCAGTGGACGGTTCAGGGCCCCAATTATTGCGAATCACTAGCGTCTGATCAGAATAAAAACTGCGCCGACCGGTACCGTTGTAGGCATCGGGATTGGCTGTGATGGTGTAACCACCGGGGGTGCCTTGCATCTGAAATGTGAAGCCGTTCTTCTTGCCCGACGCCAAATCATTGGGGATTAAATCGGCTGCGGTGGCCGATGCAGCGCCGCTTGGTGGTGGTCCAAGTTCACTCATGGCGATGGCAAATTTCCCGAATTGGGAGTTATATTGCGCCTGACCCGTGTGAATGGTACCAATCTGTTTGGTGACACTCAGTTCGTTCGCGCTCATCTTCGCCTGATTCACTTTGGGTAAGGCAACCGCCAAAATGGTCAAGATGATGGCGATAACAATCAGCAATTCCATCAACGAAAAACCCCTGCTAGCCTGACGGGGGACTCGTTGCTGACGCGGCAGACCGAGAATGAAAGTGGACGGGTAGACGATGCACATACTGTAATGATATGACGTTTGCTGATCGCAATTCGTGGAGTCGGTGGTTGAGGATGCCTACTTGATGGCAGGGCTGGATGCGGTGGCCGGTTCGGGACCCCAATTTTCGTGAATCACTAGCGTCTGGTCGGAATAAAAACTGCGTCGACCGGAGCCTTTGTAGAAATCGGGATTTGCCGTGATCGTGTACCCACTCGGCGTTCCTTGCAATTGAATTGTGAAGCCATTCTTCTTGCCTGACGCCAAATCAAGGGGGATCAAGTCGGCCGCGGTGGCTGAATCAGTGCCACTTGGTGGAGGCCCGAGTTCACTCAAGGCGACGGCGAATTTTCCGAATTGGGAATTATATTTCTCCTGACCGGTGTGAATGGCCCTAATCTCTTTGACGATCCTCATTTCGTTCGCGGCGCACTTCGCTTGATTCACCTCGGGCAAGGCAGCCGCCAAAATGTAAAAGATGAAAGCGATGACAATCAGCAATGGCATCAGTGAAAAGAGTCTGTTAGCTTTGCTACGAATAAAAGTGGACGGTTTTAAGATGCGCATACTGTAGTGGAAGGACGTTAACTCATCACAATTCGTGGAGGCCCTCTCACATTCCTCCAAACCTCGCCGATAAGCGAACAAGCAGGGAATCCCTCTGTTTGCTCATACACAGTAAACTAAAGAGGGAATACTTCCATAAATTAACAGGCCAGCAAATGAATCCACTAAAACAACTTTCCGCTCTCGGACAATCCCCTTGGCTCGACTTCATCAAACGTAGCCTGATCACCAGCGGTGAACTGGCGCGCATGGTGGAAGAAGACGGCTTAGGTGGGCTAACTTCCAACCCAGCCATCTTCGAAAAAGCGATTGCCGGGAGTGATGAATATGCTGGTTTGCTGGCGGAAATGCGTAAAGATCCGTCGCTCACCCCAATGGATATGTACGAGCGCATCGCCATTGCCGACATTCAGGGTGCGGCCGATGCCATTCGTCCTGTTTACGATAAAACCAACGGTCGTGATGGGTTTGTCAGTCTTGAAGTTAGCCCATTTCTGGCGCATGACACGGCAACGACAATTCACGATGCCCGTCGTTTGTGGGCCGCCGTTAACCGACCGAACCTGATGATCAAAATTCCAGGGACGTTGGAAGGTCTGCCCGCCATTGAAGAAGTTATTGCGGCTGGCATCAACGTCAACGTGACTCTACTATTTTCCTGTCAGGCTTATGAGGCAGTGGCTTGGGCGTTCATCGCTGGTTTGGAAAAACGCGCCGCTGCGGGGCACAATATCAGTCGTGTGGCCAGCGTGGCCAGCTTTTTCGTCAGCCGGATTGACGCCGTGGTGGATGCCAAAGTCACCGAAGATTTGCGTGGGAAAACGGCGATTGCCAACGCTAAAATCGCTTACGCGGCGTATAAACGCATCTTTTCCAGCCCACAATGGAAGGCTTTGGAGGCGAAGAATCCACAGGAACAGCGCGTGCTGTGGGCCAGCACGGGAACCAAAGATCCCAAGTATTCCGACGTTTTATATGTCGATTCGCTGATTGGTCCCAACACCGTGAACACTTTGCCGCCCGCCACACTGGAAGCGTTTCGCGATCATGGTGTTGCCAAACTGACATTGGAAGACGATTTAGCCGGTGCCGAAGAAGTGATGAAGGCCATTGCCGCCCAAGGTGTGGATTTCAACCAGGTGACCACCGATCTGGTCACCGCTGGCGTAAAAATGTTCGCCGATGCGTTCGATAAGTTGTTGAATGCCGTCAACCAACGCTGCCGTGCGGTGTCGAATTTGCAGTTGAACGCGCAATCGGTGAAGGTGGCGAACGTTTATCAGGCGGAAATCGACTCGCTTTTGAATGCCTGGAAGGTGCGTGGAAACGTGCATCGGCTGTGGGATAAAGATGCTTCCCTGTGGACCGGTGCCGATGAAAGCAGTTGGCTGGCCTGGCTAACCATCACCGAACAACAACTGGCTGGTGTGGAAACTCTGCTGGATTTTCAACACGAAGTGAAGGCTCGGGGATTTCGTAACATTCTGTTGCTGGGCATGGGTGGAAGCAGCTTGTGTCCAGAGGTTCTGAAACTCACCTTTGGTCCGCAACCTGGCTTCCCGGAAATCCACGTGCTGGATTCTACTGATCCGGCCCAGGTGAAAGCGTTTGAAGACAAGGTGGACCTGGCCAATACCCTCTGCATTGTCAGCACCAAATCCGGGGCCACCCTTGAACCCAACATTTTCAAGCAGTACTTCTTTGAGCGGATCAAAGAAAAAGTGGGTGCCGATAAAGTGGGTAGCCACTTCATCACAGTCACTGATCCAGGCAAGCAGATGGAAAAGATCGCTACCGCTGACAAGTTTTGGAAGATTTTCCCCGGCGTGCATCAGATCGGCGGGCGCTATTCGGCACTCTCCAATTTCGGCATGATTCCAGCCGCAGCCATGGGTCTGGACGTGAAGCAGTTTCTGGAGAAAGCCGATGCCATGGCTGCCGCCTGCTCACCCTGTCTGCCCATTGCGCAAAATCCTGGGGTGATGCTGGGGTTGACCATGGGAGTGCTCGCGAAGAACGGTCGGGACAAAATCACTATCATCGCGTCACCGGGCATTGCCGATCTGGGCGCATGGCTGGAACAGTTAATTGCCGAATCGACGGGTAAATTGGGCAAGGGCATTATCCCTGTAGATCGGGAACCGCTGGCTCCGGCAGATCATTACGGCAAAGATCGCCTATTCGCCTATTTGCGCCTGGAATCGGGTCCCGATGCGGCTCAGGATAGCGGCATGGAAGCCCTTGAAAATGCTGGCCACGCTGTGATTCGGGTGAATGTTCGCGACATTTATTCCATTGGCCAGGAATTCTTCCGTTGGGAAATTGCCACGGCGGTTGCCGGTGCCGTTTTAGGCATCAACCCGTTCGACCAGCCAGATGTGGAAGCCAGCAAGATCGCCACCCGCACTTTGACCGATGCTTATGAAGCCACTGGATCATTACCTGCCGAAACCCCCATCTATTCTGGTGAAGGGGTGTCTCTATTTACCGATCCTGTGAACGCTGCCGCCCTGGGGACGCATGCTGATCTGGTTGGCTATCTGCGCGCACATTTTAGCCGCATCCAGCCGAATGATTATGTGGCATTGCTGGGCTATATTGAAATGAATGCGGCACATGAAGCGACGCTGCAACAGATCCGGGTAAACATTCGAGACACGCGCAAAGTGGCCACCTGCCTGGGCTTTGGCCCACGCTTCCTGCACTCCACCGGTCAGGGATACAAGGGCGGTCCGAATACCGGCGTATTCCTGCAAGTCACCTGTGACGATGCTTTGGAACTGAAAGTCCCTGGCCAGACGTACACTTTCGGAACCGTGAAAGCAGCACAGGCACGCGGTGATTTCGCCGTTTTGGCAGATCGGAAACGTCGGGCTTTGCGGGTCCACCTTGGCCAGGATGTGGCCGCTGGATTAGTCATCTTGAGCGATGCCGCCCATAAGGCGCTGAACCCATAACCGAGCGAATCCTAAGGCTTAAATTCGTTTTCTATCTCAGGTGATTTGCGTAGTCCGTCGGTACTTACGACCTATGGTCGAAGGCAATAAGTAATGTTACTTTTCTATTGTGACCGCATCCGGGCAATCGCTTCTGCTATTGGTGTTAGCGGCTATTCCTTTGACTGCCGGTAACTTCTCCTATACCGCTGTTCTCAGCGCCGCCAGCCCCACATTTGACCGCCCTAACGACAATGGCTTGACTGCCCCTACTTCGCTATCCGGCGTATTTAGCCCCTATTCCATTTTGGCCTTCCAAGTGAGCGCCAACGGATCGTACAGTATGCAGTCCAACGCCCCGGCTAATACCTGGAACAATTTTCTCGTACTATATGCCAATAGCTTCAACCAGGCTGCACCATTGAACAATGCCACCCATGTGAACGATAACTTTTCTGGTGGCAACTATTGGAACTCGCGGATTGATGCCAACCTGGTCACTGGCATCACCTATTTTCTGGTGACCACAAGCGTGGGCTTCCTGCCGCAACCTGCCCCCTGGACGGCCAGCAATCAGATTCAAACCGGCGGGGCCAGCATTATCCCCGTTCCAGTTGCCGGGGTGCCGGAACCTTCCACTTATTTGTTAGTGGGCAGTGCTTTGCTGTTGCTCATTTTCCGATTACCTATTTCTTCCAGAACCGCATTATTCTGGAAGAGATTACCTTGACTCTTTCTCACCTCTTCGACCTCAGCTTTCAGAATCGCGCCGCCTCCATCGCCCTTGAATTTCAGGATCGTTCCTTCACTTTTGGCGACCTGGATGTGCGTAGCAATCGGCTGGCTCACCTGCTGCTTGCCCGTGGATTCGTGAAGGGAGACAGGCTCTGTGTCTACCTCGCCAATTGCGTTGAGATCATCGACCTTTACCTTGCCTGCATTAAAACCGGCGTCATCTTTGTTCCCATCAATATTCTTTACCGGGATCGGGAAATCACCCATATCCTCAGCGATGCTGATCCCAAAGCGCTTGTGGCCGACGCTACCGATATCGGAACCACCATCCCCGTTTGGACCCCTGGTTCACTGATAACCGATGCTACCGGTCTGCCCGAAGATCGACCGCTAGCGGAACTGGACGGCGACAGTCCCGCAGGCATCATTTATACTTCAGGGACAACGGGTGTATCGAAAGGCGCAGTCCTTACGCATAATAATTTGATTGCCAACGCCCTGAACCTGATCACCTGTTGGCAAATCACCGCAGCGGATCGGCTTTTGCTGGTGCTGCCGTTGTTCCATGTCCACGCGCTGGGCAATGGCTTGCACTGCTGGCTTATCAGCGGATGCACCATGCGTCTGCTGGAACGGTTTGAGCATCAGAAAGCTGCTGCCGAATTTCAGAATTTTCGACCTACCTTATTCTTTGGAGTGCCCACTGTTTATGTACGGCTGCTGGATCTTGAGAACACCATAGCGAAGCAGATCGGGTTAGGAATGCGCCTGTTCGTATCGGGATCGGCACCGCTCCCCGCGCAAACTCACGAAGACTTCCGATTGAAGTATGGGCACACCATTCTGGAACGCTACGGCATGAGTGAAACGTTGATGAACATATCGAACCCCTATGTGGGGGAACGGCGTGCCGGTAGTGTGGGGTTGCCACTTCCGGGAATTTCTGTGCGACTTTTGGATGATCATGGCGCGCCGGTGGCAGATGGGGAATCGGGTGAAGTGTATTTGAAAGGACCCAATATATTCTCTGCCTATTGGCGTCGCGATGAGGCTACTAAAGCAGCGTTTGTGGATGGCTACTTCAAGACCAGCGACATTGCCACCAAGTCCGCCGACGGTTACTACACGCTATCTGGCAGGCGCAGCGATTTGATCATTTCTGGAGGATTCAATATCTACCCGCGCGAAATTGAGGAGTTCCTTTTGGAATTACCTGGTGTGATTGAAGTCGCCGTTGCTGCGCTGCCTGATCGGGTACGTGGAGAGGTTCCGGTTGCTTATTTTGTGGGCCCAGCCGATGCGGTGGAGTTGGAAGCGAAGTGCAGGGAAAAGCTGGCGTCGTTCAAAATCCCACGTGCATTTCATCAGTTGGATAAGTTGCCACGCAATGCCATGGGTAAGGTGCAGAAGCATCTGCTGACCACGGTTCGTTAGTGGGTCATGGAATAGACAATGTAGTTCAAGCCCATGCGGTAGGCCAGGCCTGCAAACAGCTCTGGATACTGTGGATCATCAGACCATTCCCAGGCATCGCCAAGGTCTGAGTTATGGCAAATTGCTAACTGCACTCGGCCTTTGTCATCGTAGACGCCGCGCCAGTGTGCTTCCTTACCGTCATACCGTTCATAGGTGGTTCCAGAGTGGACATATTGGTAGCCGGGCACTTGAAAGCGGTCATCTAAATTAAAAACTGTGTGAAAAATGGGGTCACTGGAGGGGATGTCCACCACTGGTCGGTCAGGGTAAATGAGGAACAGGCTGTCCATAAAAACTTTCCATTCCCGCTCACCGTGAAAATCGTCCACCATAAGAAAACCGCCACGATCCAAGTATTCACGCAATCGTTTGGCTTGTGGTGGATTTAATTGCCAATGACCAACTTCAACCGCATAGAGCCAGGGCCACTTATAAATTTCGTCACTGTCCACATCAATAATTTCTTCCACTGAGCGGGCATGAATGCGTGTCAGCCGACGAACACCTTCCATCAAGTGACGTTCTGCTTTGTTTGAATCGGTACCCCAACTGCTGCGACGACGACCCCCGTTGGCACTTCGGTATCGCAGCCGCGCAAAGGTGAACTCGGCTTCCACCCAGGCATCGGGCGGATCTTCATAGGAAGGATTCTGCATTTCCCGTTCGTACTGTTCATTGCGCCGTTGACCAGCCCTCTGCTGATAGCCGAAGAGCGCACCAATGGCGGTCAACATAAGCGCCGAGACTAACAGGATACGGGCAGTCATAATTTCCTTCTACCATATCATTCTACGGATAGCCTTCAGACAGCCTACCCTGCATCACCGATACAATATTTACAAATGCGCATTGCCATCCTCGGCACACGAGGAATCCCAGCCAACTATGGCGGGTTCGAAACCTTCGCTGAAGAGTTGGCCAAACGGCTTGTCGCAAACGGACATCAGGTAACCGTTTATTGCCGCGAACTTCACCCACAGCCCACTTACTTGGGAGTGAAGCTGGTGTATCTTCCGACTATTCATCATAAGTATTTCGACACCATCGTCCACACTGCACTTTCGACGTTTCACTTACTGTTCCATCGCGTGGACGTTGTGCTGTACTGCAATGCGGCCAATGCTATTTTCACTTTCCTTCCACGGTTGGTTGGTATGCGAGTTGCGTTGAATGTGGACGGGCTGGAGCGCAAACGAAAGAAGTGGAACAAGCTGGCCCAGCTCTGGTATTTGTTATCGGAATGGTTGGCTACGTTTCTGCCCAACGTCACGGTGACCGACGCAGCGGCGATTGAAAAATACTATCTGGATCGATATCAGCGCAAGTCGACGTTCATCCCTTATGGTGCTGAAATGGGCAAGCTGGAAACCACCGATGTGCTGCGACAGTTGGGGCTGGAGGCTGGTCGCTATTTCCTTTATGTAAGCAGAATGGAACCGGAAAACAATGGCCTGCTGGTGCGGGAAGCGTTTGAGTTAGTGGACACAGACAGGCAACTGGCACTGATCGGCGACGCCCCCTATGCCGACGAATATATTGCAAGTGTGCGGAATACGAAGAATCCGCGGATCGTCATGCCGGGTGCCATTTACGGGCAAGGCTACAAGGAGCTGGGGTCTCACTGCTTCGCCTACATCCATGCAACGGAAGTGGGCGGAACGCATCCGGCATTGATTGAGGCTATGGGTCGCGGGGCATTGGTGATGTATTTGGATACTGTGGAAAATCGCGAAGTAGCCGGGGATGCTGGGGTGGCGTTTGAGCAGTTCAACCTGGCTGAAAAAATCGACGATGTGCTGGGTATGACTGATCCGCAGCGTGCGGCCTTGTGTAATGCTGCTTTAAGTAGAGTGAGGGAACGCTATAGCTGGGACGCTGTGACGGAGCAGTACCAGCAATTATTCGGACGAATGCTATCCGCAGATGTCGCAGATGAACGCAGATAACAGCCGACTGCAATTGTGTTTGTTTTATCTGCGCTTATCTGCGTCATCTGCGGATGGGTGTTCTAGTTGTCATGCTCAACACGTTGGTGACGGCTCTCTTCTAACCCATCCGCTAATCGAAGAATCGGAATGAGCGGGTTGGCTTTATGATCGACGGAACGAGTTGCTATCACTATGACCGGGGTCGCGATAATATTCTTCCCGCGATGAACACCGCGGCAAGAATAGAAAGCATACTCGCGATGGACCACGCATCCAATCGGAACTTTCCCGATTCATCGACTGCTTTGGTTTGATCGGGAAATATTCTTCTCAGAAAAGTGATCGGAAGGGTATTTAGAACATAATATGGGAAGGACATCACGGAAGCCAGCAGTGCGATAATTGCCGCTGCCCGCAAGTAGAAAAAGGTCAAAAAGAGCGCGACGACAAACAAATCGGCCCCATTAGACAGTCGTGCAAGTAGTGGCCCAGTCACCATTCCGCCTATATATTCACTTCCCCCGGAATCCATTTCAAATGCAGTCTTGCCAGTCAGTATCGCGCATACTAAACAGCCTGAGGCGAGCAACCGATTCCAATATTTGTTGTCCATGAATCCTCGCCACGAGGGATAAGTGTTTACTGACACGCAAATCTCTTTACTTTCTCCATGTAAATCCTGCTTATTCACGAATCAGTTTTGCGGCCTAGTGTTTGGCCGCTTCTTCTTAATGCACAGCACGCAGCGTGGCTATGGAATTGATAGCGTTTTTCCGGATAATATTGCTCGTGGTTCTGTCACGGAGCCCAACTAGATATTGGATTGCAACCACTCTGGTAACCCATGGTTCAAAATCAAAGGTTTCAATTTTCCACTCGAAAGCCCCTCTACTTTCTTTGATGTTGTCCGAGCTTGGATCCAACTCAAATTGCTTGTCTGTCAACAGTAGATAGTAGATTTTTATGGATTTCAAAGGACCGTACAAGACTTTCTCTGGTTGTACAGATGGTCCGATCAAACGGGGATGCACTTTGTCAGTGAATTTTCCGTTTGAATCGATTTGTCCCAACTCGACACATTTTACTTCAACCTGTTCCTTGTTGGTTACTTTGTAGTAAGGGTTGTTGTAGATATCTTCAAAGCCTGCTATCACTCCTATGACCCGCTCCTTCGGAGGACGGGCGGGCATTGAAAAGAACTTCGATGCTTTGTACCACCCACTAGTAGTTAACCGCTCACCTTCCGAGTCCATTTTTCGAAAGGCTTGCATAACTTCTAGCGAAGATTTTCTTGGAGTTACTTGCTGCGCGGATATTTGCCTTGGCCCAAGGACATATGCAAAGCAAAGCGCAAGAATGTGTAGTTTGTTGTGTCTCATCGAGGCGTTGGGTGGGAAAATGTGGGGACAGCCCGCGTGTTTACTATCTTTCGGGATCTCAATCATATATGGAAACATGCGGGCTGTCCCCATGTAAATCCCATGTAAATCCCCCCATGTAAATCCCGGATATGACTGATCCGCAGCGCGCGGCCTTGTGTAATGCTGCTTTATGTAGAGTGAGGGAACGCTATAGCTGGGATGCTGTGACGGAGCAGTACCTGCAATTATTCGGACGAATGCTATCCGCAGATGTCGCCGATGAACGCAGATAACAGCCGACTGCAATTGTGTTTGTTTTATCTGCGGCTTATCTGCGTCATCTGCGGATAAATGTTCTAGTTGTAGCTTTCTGCCGTAGATGTGTTCGAACACGGCACCAGAGCGTTCCCCAGCCCATTGCTCCAGGTTTGTATTGGCGTTGGCCACTAAGGACACTACTACTTTCCCGTTCGTAATTACCCAATCTACCTGCTTCGCCTATTCCAGGTGAATGGGAAGGCCTTGCTCGAAACGCCGACTTGCTGAATCTGCGCTCTCCGAATGAAACTTTGCCCACCACCTGAGCATAGCTCCAACTCACCACTTATCCCCGCCACGTTGCCCGTCCAAAGTCTGAGATTCGCCTTCGTACGCTTCCCGCGCTTTATCAAATGTCAGATAGTCGGCGAAGCCAAACAGATCATTTAAAAAAACGATAACCACGCGCTGCAAGTAGATGGTGGGGAGGTCCTACTTATGAATTTCGAAGGTGCGCAGGTATCTTGCCTTTGAAACTATCCCTCCATCCAACCCTTCAAAATAGCCTATCCTTTCGATTGGCTTTCCGAGACGTTGCAAGTAAATCGACATCGCGCCGGTCCCACCTCCCCCTGTGCAATCGATTGACAACTGAAGACCATCGCCGACAATCGTGGCCAACTGTCGCTCTGCCGAAACACTCGCGAGAGGCCCTCCTGCGGATAGAATTGTCCTGGACCATCCGTGCCCGTCGTTTTCGAAATCATCGCGGGTGAGAAGGCTACTCTCGGGAGACTTGTGAAATTTGTCCTTTTCCTGCTTCGAGGCTTGCACAAAGTGACCGCTCTCCCAACGGCACATCCCAACAAAACTACTAAGAATACCAGTACCACAAAGGGCATAAATACGATCTTCCAATGGGGTGATCCGTGAAGGATCATCTAAGACTCCTTCCGGGGTTCGTTCTAATTCCAAGGTGTGCTTTTCAACGCCTGCGGCTGTAACTCTAATTACAACTAACGTTCCCCGGTCATCCGATCTATCTCCAACCGCCCCCAGTGATTCTTTAATAGCAAGCCAAGGCCAGCCTAGGGCACTTAGATGGTGTCCCCTCGATACAACGGTAACGAAGAAGTAAGCTTGGTCATGGCTCCAAAGAAATACACCGCTGGATTGTATTCGCAATAGGTAGATCTCCCAAAAGGCGGACATAGCTAGTACCACCGCGATTGCAAGAATCTTCCTTCTCTTTGTGATCATGGGGAAGTGCAATCCTAATAGCAGGACGTTGACAGGTTTACATTTTTGCAAATGTAACTGGTAAAGTCGCCCCAATAGTCCCAGTAGCCATTCACTGGGGGGCCTTGCGGTGGATTCTGCCGAAACGGGATTATCGGATTCCCAAGTCCATTCCCAATGGCAAATCCTTGACCCGCGACCGAGTTTTGATCCCTTGCTATTTGTTTCTGAAGATTGTACATATACTCTTTCCATCCAATCATCAGGTCCCGTCCCCCAACGTAGTAGCCTATAAAGTTACGGGGCCCCCAAGCAGGCTGGTCATAAGCCCCGGTTTCGATAACTACATTTTGGATGATGTGGGGACAGCCCGCGTGTTTACTATCTTTCGGGATCTCAATCATATATGGAAACATGCGGGCTGTCCCCATGTAAATCCACGCACCCCGCAGCGGGCGCTGTGAGAACGGGTGGAGTCGGCAAACTCTTTCGCTCCTCACTTCGGTTGAGTGATTGGATACTTCACCCGATCTTTATTAACCCAAACACCGCCTTGAATATATCTTTGCCCACCCACCTTCTCAGAATGTAATCCAATTCTTGCTATATCTGGGTTGAAAACGAGAGACCAATCGTGATCATCTGGGCCCGGAGTATCGCTCTGCTCAACCCCTAGGGATAATCTTGGACCCGTCTCGTCCTCCATCAAAAGAAATGGCTTTCCATAGGAACTAAGGTAAAGCCGTACCCTTGTCCCTCAGGGGTCACCCCAAAACCGGCCATTGATGGTCACTTCAAAACCGGCCAATAGAAAGCAGCCAGGACATGAGTTGTTTATACCCTGATTGAACC
>JAYWBH010000512.1:0-12848 GCA_043781815.1 Bryobacterales bacterium
GCCAAGATTAGAATCTAAAAACGTAATTATCACCGGAGGCGCATCCGGTATAGGGCTGGCCATCGCCAAGCTTTTTTCCAGAGAAGGCGCAGCCGTCGATATTCTGGATCGTAATGTTCAGGAAATGGATCGTGCAGTGGCGGAGATTCGCGCTGCGGGAGGAACGGCAGATGCGGAGGAATGCGATGTTGCCGATTGGAAGGCTGTGAACGATGTGATTGGTGGCATTCACTCGCGACGCGGCCGGATTCACATTCTGGTGAACAATGCTGGTATTGCGCACGTTGGCAATGCTGTTACCACTTCGCCTGAAGATTTTGAAAGGGTGCAGCGGGTGAATGTATTTGGCCCGGCCAATTGTTTGCGGTCTACCTTGCCGTTTATGGTGAAGGATGGTGGAGGAGCAATTTTGAATCTAGCTTCGTGCGTATCGGTGATGGCCATTCCTGATCGCTTCGCTTATTCCACCAGCAAAGGCGCGGTGCTGGCGATGACTTACGCCGTGGCAAAAGATTTTTTGGCGAGCAATATTCGTTGCAATGCACTGCTGCCGGGTCGGGTTCATACGCCATTTGTGGATGGCTTCATTGCTAAAAACTATCCGGGCCGGGAAGCGGAGATGTTTGAAAAGCTGTCCAAAGCGCAGCCTATTGGTCGCATGGCGCAGCCTGAGGAAATCGCTTACGCGGCATTGTTTCTCTGTTCCGATGAAGCTGCCTTCATCACCGGAACTGGTTTACCCGTGGATGGTGGCACACTCACAATCCGCTAATCCTTCCAGCTAATCCTTCCAAGCGAATATACTAGCGGGATGGAGAGCATGTTGCGATTCTGGAGTTTACTCCTTTGCCTGACTTTTGTTGGCCGCGCAGATACCTTTGATAGTGTCTTGCCTATCTTACGGACCAAGTGTTTGGGGTGCCATAACGAAACGATGCGCAGTGGCGGCTTGTCTGTGGAATCGCGAGAAGCTATTCTTCGTGGTGGCAAATCAGGCAGTGCGATTGTACCCGGCAAACCTGTCGATAGCCTGCTGCTGACCATGGTCTCCACCGGGAAGATGCCGATGGGCGCAGCCAAACTTACTGACCCCGAAATCAGCAATATTCGAAGCTGGATTGAACTGGAAGATCAGAAGCAGCCCGTAGCTGAACGTGACGTTACTGCGATTCTTAGTGCCAAGTGTTGGGTGTGTCACGGTCGGCGGGAAACTATGGGTGGCCTTGATTTGCGGACGCATGCATCTATGTTGCGAGGCGGAAAATCAGGGCCTGCCTTTGTCAGCGGGAAGCCTGAAGAAAGTCTTCTCGTCAAACGCATTGTCCGGCAGGAAATGCCTCCATCTAAGCTGCAGGAACAATATTCTGTACGCGGCCTGACTGACGATGAGCTGGCAAAAATTCGCCAATGGATTACTGACGGTGCACCACCGGAAACAGAACGCGTGGTTGAAGTAAGTGTTGCCAATGACCCTACGATCAAACCCAAAGATCGCGATTTTTGGGCGTTCCGCGCGCCGCAGCGTTCGTTGCCGCAACAGTCGATTGATGGCCTGTCCTCGGAACAAAAACCGTTGGCCCCGGCGGCCAAAGATTTAACGTTACTGCGACGGGCCTACTTTGATTTGATCGGATTGCCTCCATCGCCAGAAGAGATTGCTGCGTTCCTTAAAGACCCTGATCCCAAACGTTATGAAAAGTTAGTGCAGCGGCTGCTGGCTTCACCACGATACGGCGAACGGTGGGCGCGCCACTGGTTGGATGCCGTGGGCTATGTGGATAGCGAAGGTGGCAATAGCGGTGATCAAAATCGTCCTCATGCCTACCGCTATCGGGATTACGTCATTCGTGCATTCAATGACAACAAGCCTTATGATCGCTTCTTGACTGAGCAGCTTGCAGGGGATGAGTTATTTGATTACCGCGCCGTCAAGCATCTATCCGCAGCGCAAGTTGAACTGCTAGCAGCAACGGGTTTTTGGCGCACCGCCCCTGACGCCACTTACAGCACTGAACAGAACTTTATACCAGAACGGATGGATGTGATTGCCGGGCAAATTGAAGTGCTAGGTTCCGCTGTGATGGGACTTTCTGTCGGTTGTGCCCGGTGCCATGATCATAAGTACGACCCAATTCCTACTCGTGATTATTACCGGTTAGTTTCCATTCTTACCCCTGCCTATGATCCCTACGCCTGGCTGCCACCGGTGTTTCCTTGTGGCGGCGTGGGTGCAAAATGCGATGAGAAAACGTCACGTTATATTTTGCCGCAAGGCACTGCGGAATGGGATGAAGTAAAAACCTTCAATGCCCCCATTGAACAGCAGATAAAAGATCTGCAAAAACAGGTTGAAGAAATCACCAAGCCTTATCGCGAACGGTACCTGGCTGAAAAAAATGTGAAAGAAGCTAAGCTAGCTGAAATTGAAGGAGCCTATGAGACCTTCAAAAAACAGAAGGCTGCTATTGAGGATCAGCTTCGCAAAGCACGGGGATTACTGAAACCGCTGCCACTGATTCGCGCGTTGTTTGACCTGGGGCCAGACCCTCCGCCTACGCGGATTCTTTTGCGTGGAGATGCCACAACCCCGGGAGCTTTAGTGGGGCCTGGTGCTCCGTCCATTGCGAGTGCCAGCAACCGCGAATATCGCGTGGAACCGCTGGCCCACTCCTCTGGCCGACGGCTGGCCCTGGCCCGCTGGCTTACTCATCCCGACCATCCACTGACTGCCCGTGTGATGGTCAATCGTATTTGGCAACATCATTTTGGAACAGGCCTGGTGGCTTCGCCGGGTAATTTTGGACGCATGGGTGTGGCCCCAACGAATCAAAAGTTACTGGACTTTCTTGCATCGGAATTTGTTCAATCAGGCTGGGATATTAAGGCGATGCAGCAACGCATTCTAACTTCAGCAACCTATCGCCAACAATCGGGCGAGGCTGGCTTTCCGCTACGTCGCATGGATGCGGAAAACATTCGCGATTCCATTCTGCAGATCGCTGGCAGGCTGGATACTAAGCCATTTGGTCCGGCTGATTCATTCAAAGCATTGCCCGATGGGGAAGTGGTTACTGACAGCACCCGCCGCAGTATTTTTGTTTCGCACCGTCGCACACAGCCGTTGTCTTTGCTGGAAACGTTTGATCAACCGTTTATGAATCCTAACTGCGTGCGTCGTGGACTTTCGGTGGTATCTTCGCAGGCTTTGCATTTGATGAACGGCGACCTGGTGCGGGACAACTCTCGCTTTATGGCAGGCCGGATTATTGACGAAGTGGGTGAGTCAGCCGACGACATCAACGGGGGGGCGTTGGCGGCGCAAGTGGAGCGGGCCTACCTGCTGGCCTTCGCCCGTGGCCCAACGGTTGAGGAATCCACTGCTGCCCAGGCGTTGCTCACGCAACTGGCCAAGGAGTGGGAAAAGCCGCTGAAACAAGATCGACCGGCAGAGACTTATCGTAGCCGTGCCCGCTGGCTTGCGCTATCCACCTTGTGCCATACGCTGATGAATTCGGCTGAATTTCTATACATTGATTGAGGACCCTTATGAAAACCCGTCGCGACTTTTTCTCACGAATTTCAGATGGCCTCATGGGTACTGCTTTGGCCGGTTTGCTGGCCAACGATCTTGAAGCGAAGCAGAACCTGCATGACCTTTCGCCGAAGAAGCCACACCATGCGCCGCGAGCCAAATCGGTCATCCAACTTTTCATGAACGGGGGCCCCAGCCAGGTAGATCTTTTTGATCACAAACCAGCATTGACGAAGTATGCCGGACAAGCGCCCAGTCGTGATTTGGCTGCTGAAGTTCGGGCGGTGCGCGAAACTGGCGGCTTGATGCCCTCACCTTATCAGTTCGCAAAACATGGGCAATCGGGCATTGAATTATCGGAGATGCTTCCTCACCTGGCGAAAGTGGTTGACGATATTTGCGTGATCCGTTCCATGTACACCTCGCACATTGCCCATGAAGCGGCATTGTTCCTAATGCATGGCGGACGAATTCTTCCTACGCGACCATCGTTGGGTTCTTGGATTACTTATGGGCTGGGTTCAGAGAATCAAAATCTACCGGCGTATGTGGTGCTGGATGACCCGAAAGGTCCGCCGATCAACTTCATTAGTAACTGGCAATCGGGATGGCTTCCGGCTGTATATCAGGGTACGCGCATGCGGTCTGAAGGGTCTCCTATTTTGAACCTGCAGGCCAAACAGGAATACCCTGGGACCATTGTCGACCTCAGCCGCAGCTTGCTGCATAAGATGGATCTGGCGCACAAGAATAGCCATGCTGGCAATGTTGAACTGGAAGCTCGCATTGCCAATTATGAACTGGCGGCTCGCATGCAGATGGAGGCGACCAACGCACTGGATCTGAGTAAAGAAAGCGAGTCTACCAAAGAGGCCTACGGGATGAATGAGGAACGGACTGCGTCCTATGGCAAGCGCTGTTTGATGGCCCGTCGCCTGGTGGAACGGGGCGTTCGTTTAGTGCAGATTTATATTGAATCGCAGATTTGGGATAACCACAACAAGCTGCGACCGGGGCTGGAATACGCTTGCGGTAAAACAGATCAACCGGCTGCGGCTTTAATCAAAGATCTGAAGCAGAGGGGATTGCTGGATTCCACTTTGGTTGTGTGGGGTGGGGAATTTGGACGGCTGCCCATTGCCCAGGATCCAGGACCCAATGCAGGCCGTGACCATGGTCCTTCTGGTTTTAGTATCTGGATGGCAGGTGGGGGAATCAAGGGCGGGACCACTTACGGATCGACAGATGAGATTGGCTATCGGGCGGCAGAAAACAAAGTGAGTGTGCATGATTTTCATGCCACGGTGCTGCACCTGCTTGGTATGAAAGACAGGAACCTTGTGTTTGAACGGGAAGGCCGCCAGGAACGCATTACCGATGAATTTCCAGCGCGCGTGTTGACCGATATTATCAGTTAGCCTGCAATGCATAAATACCTTTTCATTGTGGTGATTGCCCATCGTGGGGAACACTTGCACCACCCGGAGAACACGTTGACAGCGTTTCGTGCAGCCATTGATTCCGGGGCAGATTACTTTGAGTTGGATGTTAGAACATCGAGTGACGGCAAGTTAGTGTTGATGCACGATTCGACAGTGGACCGGATGACCGATGGCACTGGTGAAGTGGCTAAATTGACCTTGGAGCAATTGCAGAAACTGAACGTCATGGGTGGAGGAATAGTTCCAACCTTTGATGAGGCTCTGGCATTGGCGCGGGGTCGCATTGGCATTTATGTGGATAGCAAAAATGTATCAGCAGCAGATGCGGTGGCGGCCATTGAACGGCATCAGATGCAGGATCACGTGGTTATTTACGGCAGTGCATCGTATCTAAAGCAGGTTGCGGCAATGCGCCCGAAGATGAAGATCATGCCAGAAGCGGGGAGTGCGGCCAATTTGCGCGGACTGCTGGCGGATTTGCCTTTGAAGGTGGTGGCGTTTGATGCCAGGGATTTTAATGACGAAACCATTGCCGTGGCTAAGGCAGCAAAAGTGGATATTTACGTGGATCGGTTAGGCGCGGCGGATAACGAAGCAATGTGGCAACTGGCCATTGAACGCGGTGCCAGGGGGATTCAAACCGATCATCCGGCAGAGTTGATAAATTACTTGAAACGGATGGACCTCAGAACGCACTAATACATTCAAGAAGCATTTACACACTTATTTTCGGAGGAAAATGGAATGCCAAGACCTGGTGTAAGTATCACTACTAAGAAACGTCCGTCCGCGCATGGCGGAGGAATTCGAGGGGACAAGTTCACTGCTGAGTCCTCGCTATTTGTAGGCCGCTTTGGTCGGATTTTTAGATCGCTGCCGCCTGCCGAATGGCCAACCGAGGCGCTGAATGCGCTGGGCGTAAAGATGACGTCGACGCCTGAAGTGGATGCCAATAACCCCACGTTGCCTTCTGCCTCAAAGGAAGATCCAACAAAGCACATTCAGGACGATGAGGAAAACTCTGGGATCCCGGCTGGCTATACGTATTTGGGGCAATTCATTGATCATGATATTACGTTTGATCCGGCTTCCAGTCTGCAACAGAAAAATGATCCCAATGCACTGGTGGATTTCAGGACCCCGCGGTTGGATTTGGATTCGGTCTACGGCCGTGGCCCTGATGATCAGCCGTATATGTATAACGGCAACAAGTTTCGTTTAGGGCGACCGTTGTTGGAACTGGATCAAGCGACGAATTCCCGTGACTTGCCACGGTTCCATGACGAACAAGATCCAATGGGCCCCAGGCGCGCTTTGATTGGCGATAAACGCAATGATGAAAACGTGATTGTTTCGCAGTTGCATTCGGCCATGTTGCAATTTCATAACAAGTTGGTGGATGAGGATCCCGCTGCATCGTTCCGCGATATTCAACAACAGGTTCGTTGGCACTATCAATGGGTGGTGGTGAACGATTTTCTGGTGAAAATTTGCGGTAAAAAAGTGGTCCATGAGATTTTGCCGCACTTGGATAAGAACGAACCGATTTGGAAAAATCTGCCGAAGTTCGCGTTCTATCATCCACACGAAGACGCCTTCATGCCGGTTGAATTTTCTGTGGCGGCGTACCGTTTTGGACACTCCATGGTGCGGCCGATTTACCGTCTGAATACGCGGTTGAATGGGGGCGATAATCCACTGCAAGCGAGTCCCGATGAAGTGGCCCGTGGCTTGGATGGACGGTTCTTTATCTTTGCCGGGGTTCAGCAGCGTGGGCTGAATGGGTTTGATGCTTTTCCTGAGCAATGGGCTATTGATTGGAGTTTGTATTTCGACATCAACGGTTCCAATACAAAATTAGGGAAGTTGCGGGCGCAGCCTTCTTACAAGATCGACACGTCTTTAGTAAATCCTCTGGGGTTCTTGCCGGAGTTTTCACTTCCTGCTGCTCCATCGAATCCACCGTTGACAGTGGATGATCTGCAAGCGAAGCCGAAGGACGCGGTGCACAGCCCTTCCAACCTTGCTGTGCGCAACTTATTGCGGGGAATGTCTATGTGCCTTCCCAGTGGACAGGACGTGGCCAGAGCGATGGGGCTGACCCCAATTGCTGACGATAATTTACGCGTGGGGAAAGCGCAGGTGGCGGATTGGGCAACCAATACAAGGTTGACGGCGGTGCATCCTAGTTTCGCTGAGAAAGCTCCTCTTTGGTATTACGTTCTGGCTGAAGCTCAGTATGAGTGGATTCAAAAAGCACAGTCCATTACGGGCAAGGGGAATGAAGAACCGCTGCACTTGGGGACGGTTGGCGGTCGCATTGTGGCGGAAACTTTGATTGGGCTTTTGTGGGCCGACGGCCATTCTTATTTGCGACAAGCACCAAATTGGAAGCCGGCAACCATCCGCACCATGGGCGATTTGATTACGAAAGCGTTAAGCTAGCGCAGTCCGTTAGGGCGCGGACTGCACTGGTCTGCGCCGCATAGGTTTCGCTCAATCGGACAGCTTCAAGTGTTGGAACGAAGCGTATCAGGCCTTTGAAAAACCGCTCCCTCGCGGTCACGGCTCGGTAGCATACTTATTCTACAGCGCCGTGACCGCGAGGGAGCGGTTTCTTAACCACAGGTTATCCCAACAAAGATTGGAGATTCTACAGGGATGCGGGAATACTATGCGGCATTACTGAACTGGTCTGCGCCCTAAAACAAAGTAGACTAAAGAGTAATGCAAGACTCACCGGAAGGATACCCTTTAGGCATGGATGTTGCGGTTCCTCGCAAAGATCCAGCTTGGGAAAGGGTTCAATTGGCTCGCCATGCGAAGCGACCCCATACACTGGATTATTTCCAACGACTTTTCACAGGATTCAGTGAGATTCATGGGGATCGATTTTTTGGCGATGATCCGGCGATTGTTTGCGGGATGGGCTTTTTCGATGGCAAACCGGTGATGGCGATTGGTCAGGAAAAGGGTCGCGATACCAAGCAGAAACTCCACCGTAATTTCGGCATGCCGAAGCCGGAAGGCTACCGCAAATCAATGCGAGTGATGAACCTGGCGGCGAAGTTTAAGCGTCCTATTATTTGTCTTCTCGATACGCCTGGTGCCTATCCGGGACTGGATGCAGAAGAGCGAGGTCAGGCGGAAGCGATTGCCGTTAGTCTGCGTGAAATGGCTCGTCTGCCGGTTCCGGTAATCAGTGTCATTATCGGGGAAGGAGGCAGTGGCGGGGCGCTGGCCATGGGCGTTGCGAATCGCGTTTACATGATGGAGAACACGGTTTACAGCGTGATCAGCCCGGAGAGTTGTGCGGCCATTATTTGGCGGGATTCGGGCAAAGCGGAACTGGCTGCAGCGGCCCTGCGACTTACGGCTCCGGACCTGTTGGAGCTGGGCTTGATCGATGGCATTATCGCTGAGCCCCCTGGTGGAGCGCACAACGATTTTGATCTTTCAGCAACCTATCTTTCCGATGCCATCAAGAAGTCATTAAACGGGATGAGTTCCATGACGGCCAAACAATTGGTTGACCAACGATACGATAAATTTCGCAAGATGGGCAACTTTTTTGAGGAAGTGGGCTAAGCCGTGGCAGATCACAAAGTAACGAAGAAAACGGGCTGGTTGATCGCACTCTTTATGCTGGGCCTGCTGGCTTTGGCGATTTATTCGGCCAGGGGTTTGACGGCATACCGGGTTGAAGTTTGCATGGCTTACGACGGCCGAAACGCCTGCCGTTCGGCATCGGGTGCAGATAAAGAAGGCGCACTGCGGACGGCATCGGACAATGCTTGTGCGCAGATATCTTCTGGCATGACCGATTCCATGGCTTGCGGACGTTCCACGCCGATTAGCATCAAGTGGCTGGAAGCTAAGTAGACACTTAAAGCACACCCAGCCAACATTGCAGTCCGCGAAGGGTTCGGGCACTGATGTCATTGACGGCATTTCCGGACCTCCGAAAGTGCTGGCGGTTCATGTTTGGTAAAGCTTCCCTCACTCCGTGCCGTAGTTGATTTCCAGACGACGGATTGCGTACGTTGCTGCAAATAGCACCAGCGCCGTGAACCCTAGCAATCCGAAGATGGCGACCCATGCCGATGAGGGGGCTGCTGGGGAAAGTATCATGCGCAGCACTGGCGGGACGTTGTCATCTACCGGTGCAGGTATCGGACAAATGGATTGTAAGTAATGCAGCACACTTAGCTTTTGTAACAGGTCGGGCAAAAAGCCGTTGATGGATTCCCATAACAGCACCACCACTGCCGGAATGATTGGGTTGCGCAGTAACAATCCGGCTGCCAGGAAAACACTACCGTAACCTACGCATCCAAGCACTGCTGCCAGAACGTACCAGCCCAAATGTGCTGCGGCCTCACCTTGTAAATAACTTTGAATTTGCGTTGGATCCTGGAATCCGACCATCGCACAAAAGCTGATGAGTGCCCCGCTGCCGAAGATCACACTGGCGGCAATTAAGCCGGCACAGTACTTGCCAAGTAACAACACGTCGCGACGCACTGGTGCCAGAAACCAGAAGTGCAATGACTTATCCAACATCTCTCCGCGAAATAAATTGATGAAGATTCCCAGGCATCCAAAGAAGATGGCCAGGCGCAGATAGAAGTATTGAAAGACGGCGGCGTACACTTTGCGATCTTCTTCAAACGACACCAACTCTTGCTTGCTGATGCGAGTCAGTTTACCGCTTTCAAAGCGTAAGTCAATGCGTCGCGAGCCATCGAAGTAGAACATAGATTGCATTTCCACACTTTCGATGGTTACCTTGTCGCTATCCGTGCTTTCCACTCGATGGCGGCCATCCCATTTACGTTTCGATATGGGTTTCCCCACTTTTTCTAACACTTGGTCCACTGTCATTCCCGTAGAAAGACTGTCAATGGATGCGGGTACTGCTAATGCAACGGCCTTTTTCCAATTTTCGCGTTTGTACTTGGCGTCCAACCCATGACCGATGAAGATCACTGCGGGAAACAGCGCCAGTAAGTAGACCCACAATGCTCTCCGTGAGAAAAACGCGCGGCCAATTTCTAACTTGGCGATGATCCAGATTTGTGCAAGCGGGCTCATCGGCCACCTCCAATCAAATACTCATAGAGGGCATCCACGTTTTCATCGGTTGGAATCACCCCATCAATCTCAATGCCCGACAGTGCAATACGCTCAATGGCTTCAGCAAACGCGTCGCGCTGCCGAGTTAGCACAAGCACGCCTCTGCCTTGCGGATCCAGTTTCACTTCGGTAACTTGACCACCTTCAAACAACATGGCTGCCACTCGCGATGGTTCCTGACAATGCAACAGAAACTGACTGGGATGTTCATGAATTTCTTCGCGCACATTCTTAATTTCGCCTTCAGCCACAATCATGCCGTTGGCGATGAGGATCACCTGATCACTGAAAACATCCACTTCCTGCAGCACGTGGCTGGATAGAATCACGTGGCGACCTTCCGATGCGTAGTTGCGAAACATGGTGATGGTTTCAGCACGAACCAAAGGGTCAAGGCCATTCAGCGGTTCATCCAGAATCAACACTTGAGGCTCATGGGAAATGGCTTGGGCGAGTCGGATACGTTGACGCATTCCCTTGGAATACGCGGCCACTTTCCGTTCCGCAGACTGGGTTAGCGACACCGTTTCAATGGCTTTCCAGGCGCGCTTTTCAGCTTCACCGGGAGCATAGCCATACAGCAACAAGCCCGCCAACACAAAGTCATATCCGGTGACACCACGCGGTGCTGCATCGTACTGGGTGGCGTAGCCCATAATGCGCATCAGCTTTTCAGGAGCGAAGGGGGAGATGCCGCGAACCGTAATTTTGCCACTGCCAGGGCGCACCAGGCCGGTCATCAAATTCATCAGCGTTGTCTTGCCGGAACCATTGGGACCAACCAGGCTGGTGATGCCCGATGGAATGTGCAAATTGACCTTATTGACGCCCAGCACTTCACCATAGAATTTTGAGACGTTCTCAAACAGGATGACGTCGCTGTTCATGAGACCACCTCAACTGGTCGCAATTTGCGCATGAGTATGGCACCGAGAATGACAATGGTGACGGACAAGGAAAGCACATATTGATACACACCTGGGCCATCTTCAGGAGGTTCCAGGCCAAGCATGGCGCTCCACACAAATCCGATGGCATAACCAGGATTGAATAAAGAACCCCATTGCACGCGCAGTACTTGATTTACGATAGTGGCGGCCCCGGCTGTTACAAAAAAGAAGGCCAACACCAATGCCCCGGCTACTACGCGCCACTTCACGTAAGCGGATGATGTCATGGCCACCAGGCTCACTATCACCATCCAAAGCAGGAAGCCAAATACCATGCCTCCGCCTATTGACCAGTGATTGCTGAGCCAAGTGGAGCCTGCCATACTTACTTGCATTCCGAAGACAAGTAACCCTGGAATCAAGGTCACTAGCGATAGCAAACCCAACAGGACAATCATCCGTGACAAAACGTAAGTCCATCGCGAAAGAGGACGCGCGAAGTATAGCGGCAGGCCGTTGTTAGCTAAGTCTGGCGCAATTAGACCGGGGCCTGCTACTGCTGCCAGAATCATTCCAAACACTACCTGCACAGACATGAATACGTTAAAGAATTTGCCGTTGATTTCCAGCATCTTAGAAAATCCACCACCTACGCCACTTGCACCTAGTAACGTATCGGCATGGTTTGATACGTAAATGAATGCGATGCAAGCCAGCGGCCAGAACATAGATGCCATCAGCAACACGACTACGAATCGGTGGCTGAGTATTCGCTCCCAGGCAAAGCGCGGCATTACTAACAAACGGGCAGCCGTTCCAGTAAGTGGCCCGTTGTAACGTTCATACCCTCGTCTAAATACCGCCATGGACTGGTGCCTCCTGGGTAGTTGCAAGCGGTGCCGGACGCAGATGACCCACTGCTTTGAGGAAGATTTCTTCCAGCGAATCGCGACGGTAAGCCAGCTTGGTGATTCGCAAATGTTCGCGAGATGTGATCCGCCACAACGCGCCGATTTCAATTTCCTTGGGCAGTACAATGCGCCAATTGCCAGCGCTTTCAGAAACACCTTCGGCACCAATTTCGTGCAACACTGCGGCAAAGCCCCGGTCATCCCCGGTTACTTCCAATTGAACAAAACGACGATTAGTGCTGCGTTCCGCTTCAAGGTCAGCTTGATGAACAATCTTGCCGTCTTTCAGAATCACCACCTCATCACAGACTTCTTCCACATCGCGCAGTAAATGGGAGCAGAGCAAAACATTCATCCCATGCTGCTCCTTCATTTCCTTAATCAGTACTAACATTCGCTGGCGTGCTGCCGGATCAAGGCCGTTTGTAGGTTCATCCAGAATCACCAATTGCGGCCCGTGAATGATCGCCTGCGCTAACTTAGCCATCTGCTTCATACCCAACGAGTAAGTACCCACCGTGCGATAGCGCGCTTCTCCCAAGCCCACGTGGAACAGCGTCTCATGTGCTTTTTCCAACGCAGCAGCAGGGGGCAAGCCAGAGATTTCACCCATCAATCTTAAGAAGGAAACGGCCGTCATGTCGGCAATGAACGAATCGTTTTCCGGCATGTAACCGATGGCGGCTTTCACCTTCGCCGATTCCTTGTGGCAATCCATCCCCAGGATTTGTGCCGAACCGGCGGAGGGTTTATGAAAGCCCAGCAGTGTTTGTATGAGCGTGGACTTGCCTGCCCCGTTGGGACCAAGTAAGCCAATGGCTTTGCCTACGCCCGATGCACCAAGACGGCAGGTGATCCCTTGGAGGATTTCCCGCCGACCCAGGTGCACGTGAAGATTGTCAATTGAAACTACTGGAGTCATTTATTTTTAAGGTCC
>JAYWBH010000513.1:0-4348 GCA_043781815.1 Bryobacterales bacterium
AGCGTCCGCAATGAAGTGGGCGGGGCTTTGGCAGTCTTTAACTCTCGACCATCCATTGAAATTGTGCCCGGCTATAGCGCCCGTGGCATCACATCTAGCGGTACTCTTTCCAGTGGTGCCTTCGCCCAAATCACTGCCGATTTTCTGGATGCCGTTCGCCATGCAGGCAAACTGGATGGCATCTATTTCGCATTGCACGGTGCACTGGCCGCAGAAGATGTAGAAGATTGCGAAGGCCACTTGCTTGAGAAAACACGCAAGATTGTGGGTGGCGAAATGCCCATTGCTGTCTCACTTGATTTGCATGGCATCCTTACCGACAAGATTCTTCAGCACTCTTCCGTACTCACCGTTTTTCACACCAATCCCCATGTTGATTTTTACCAGACTGGTGAACGGGCTGCGCGGCTGTTGTTGCGCCTCATTGATGCTGACATCCATCCGGTCACCGTGCGCGTTCCAATTCCGGCTCTGGTGCGCGGACCTGAATGCGTTACGGAAACAGGTGTGTTCGGGCAATGCGTACGACGGGCTATCACCTTTGAAACTTCGCCCGGCGGATTGTCTGGCGGCCTGTTCATCGGCAACCCCTTTACCGATGTTGCAGAGCTTTGTTCCAACGTTTTTCTACAAGGGGAACGCGGCACGGAAGAGTGCATGATGACCGAAGCAGTATCCATCGCCAACCAGTTTTGGGAATTGCGCGAACGTATGCAGCAGCCACTAACTTCGCTTGAAGAAAGTATCCGCATTGCAAAATCGTTGCGAGGTCGAGTTGTGCTGGTAGATGCAGCCGATGCCCCTAGTTCCGGGGCTTCCGGTGATTCCAACGCCATTCTGGCGGAGCTGTTGCGACAAGGTTGTACGCGCACTGCGTTGATCCCCATTGTTGATCCAATTGCTGTGAGCGCAGCTTTCGCCGCAGGGGTTGGAGCAACGATCAAAGTTAAAGTTGGTGGCGCACTGGACGGTCGATTTATTCCAGTGACTGTGACTGGTCGTGTGCGTGTGTTGTCCGATGGTCAGCTTCGGAGTGAATCGTTTGGCGAAGCCTGGAATGCTGGCCCAACTGCAGTGTTGGAATGTGGATGCAACACTTTGGTGTTGACCACACGGGCGGTGAATTTATACGATCGTACGCTGTTTCTGGCAACCGGCCAGGACCCCAACCGGTTCGATATGACGGTGGTGAAATCCCCTTTGTGTCAGCCACAATTTTTCGACGATGGAGCGGAGCTCCGCCTGGATATTGACGCTCCAGGGTCCACCAGCGCCAATGTTCGCAGCCTGGGTCACAGACGGGCCAAGCGTCCGTTATATCCACTGGATTCGGATGTGCACTTTATCCCTGAAGCGCGCCTTATATAATGGGCAAGTGAAAATTCTTGAAGTACATGCTTACGGATTGCGCGGCAAAACTCCTGAGGGTGGTTGGGCCAATGAACTGCAACCAGATGATTGTGTTCATACCCTAATATCTATCCGAACTGAAGCCGGCATTGGATGGGGCTCGGTGTTTACGTCGGAAGATTTGGTGAACGCTTCCCTCAATATTCTTCGACCTCTGCTGATCGGCGAAAACGCGTTGGAACCGGAACGGGTTAGCGAAAAGCTGCATCAGCATACCTTCTGGTTGGGACGCGGCGGGGCTGTCACGCACACCATCAGTGGCATTGATCTGGCGTTGTGGGATGTGCTTGGAAAGGCTTGTGGGCAGCCTGTTGGACGCTTACTTGGTGGTCGATATCGCGAACGTGTACGACCTTATGCTTCACTGCTGATGCGCGATCCTAACCAGATGGCCGATGTATTATTGCCAGTGAAATCGCAAGGGTTCAGGGCCTTCAAAATTGGATGGGGACCGTTTGGGCGTCGTGGGAGTTTCGCCATTGACGAAGCGATTGTAGCCGAAGCTCGTAAAGCAATTGGGGATGATTCGCTGCTGATGGTGGACGCAGGCGCAAGCGACGCTTACTGGCCCGGCGACTTCAAGTGGGCCCTGCGTACTGCAGAAATGCTGTTGGATTACGACGTGTTCTGGTTTGAAGAAGCGTTGCATCCCGATGCGCTGGAAGATTTCATTGCCCTGCGCCGTGCGACTAAAGTCACCATTGCCGGGGGTGAAGTGCTGACTCGTCGGCAATCATTTGCACCCTGGTTGGAGCGTGGTGCATTCGACATTGTGCAACCGGATGTTACAAAATGCGGCGGCCTCAGTGAGCAGCGCCGTATTGCTTGGATGGCCCGGGAACATGGGGTCCGCTTCATTCCGCATGGTTGGAATACGTGCGTGGGCCTGGCATCCGACCTGCAAATCGCCTCGGCATTTGCGGATACCGATCTGGTGGAGTATCTGACAGGTTCGCCATTCATTGACGATCTATGCGCGGAACCATGGCAATTGGATGCCGATGGAATGTTGCCCATTCCAGATAAGCCGGGGCTTGGAGTGGAAATTAATCTTGACCGGTTGGCAGAGTTTTCCGGTAGCAGGATGAAGGGATCTAACCCAAATTAAGGACCCTCACCCCACCCAATCCACCCAGAAAAACTTGTTGCGCGATGCCCACGAATAAGCCGTGTTCCACCACTCCCACCACGCCATCCAATTTCGCCTGAAGCAATGCAGGAGCTTGAATTGGTCCAAAGGCGCAGTCCAAAATGTAGTTCCCGTCGTCTGTAATAAAGGCTTGACCTTGGGCGTTCAAACGCAATGTTGGATGAGCCCCAATCTGTTCCAATCGCTTCGCCGTCGTCTTCCATCCAAAGGCAATAACCTCAACTGCCACGGCGCGGCTGCCCAGTTGAACAACTAACTTACTCTCATCCGCAACGATGATCATCCTCGAACTGGCAAAGGCCACAATCTTCTCGCGCAACAAGTTTCCACCGCCGCCCTTACTCAAGTTCAGCGTTCCGGATTCAATCTCATCCGCACCATCAATCGTCACATCTATGGAAGGATTCTCTTCGAGCGTGGAAAGTGGGATATCCAAAAAACGGGCTTGCGCGGCTGTCTTTTCCGAGGTCGGAATTCCTATGATTCTGAGACCATCTTTAACCCGCTTTCCGATTGCAGCCACAGCCAACGCGGCCGTTGTGCCAGATCCCAAACCAACAATCATTCCATCCCGCAATTGGTCGGCTGCCGCTTGGGCTGCGGCCTCTTTAAACTGATTCATTTGTTGTGTTGGATTCACTAAAAAACTCGGCACTATTTCTTCATTGCTGGAACCACAGGAACGGGGATGTCAGAATTGTAAGTGTCCACAATACACTTCCACTTGCCGTCGGAAAGTTTCTTCCAGACCTCCACGATCTTGCCTGTATCATTCATTGTCGGACCGCCCTTGGGGTCTTTGATCGACAGTTGATACGTGCCATATAGATACCCGATATCACCAGATTTCGCTACCTCAATCTTCGATGCCTTCCAAGTCAAAGATGTATTTAGACCAAGCAGGCCTGCCCAAGACTCACGAATCGACTTCTTATCTGCGGCCATTGGTGAGTTGGGCGGAAGCAGCACGGCGTCGTCTGAATAAAATGCCAGGGTGCCCTCCAGATCGTTCTTCGCCGCTATGGCAGACCACTGTTCGTCCAGCACGCGGATCGCGGCTTCGTCCGCTGTGCGCGTATCCGATACGGGAAGCGACGCGCAGGAACTGGCCAGCAAAGCGAATGCAATGAGGACGAATGGTGCAGAGTTTTTCAACATCATCGGAGGTTAGCACAAAACGAATCGAGTTCGTTGAAGGTGGACTAAAGTTACTGCCACCCGCCCCGATATCGCAAATTCGACAGCCGTACAGATTCCCGCAACGCTTACACCAGCAGTTGCTGTTGGGACCGTTGTTCAGCCGTTTTGTGATAACCCTCAAGTTTCACACATAAGGAAAAATGCTGATAACATCGATAACTTACGAATCGAATACGATATCTTTCTACCCGAACGTGTTATATACTGCCAGACCTCAGACCGTAGAACGCCTTGCCAAAAAGGACCTGTTGATGACACTACATGAAACTGTACGATTCTTACTCACGGCATCTAAATGCCGCCCGGTAATTGACGCCACTCTTCGTGCAATCGTAACGCTGATGGTAGCCGTTGGATCACTGATGGCCCAAACTGGCGGTGGCGCCACATTGGTAGGCACCGTGAAAGATGCCTCTGGAGCGTCAGTCGGTGGAGCCAAGGTGACGGTTATTAACACAGCAACATCCTTCACCACCGCAACCACCACTTCCGTCGAGGGCGCTTATTACGTTCCGTATCTGGCCCCCGGTGATTACCGCGTGAAGGTCAGTTCCGCTGGCTTCAAAGAGTTCGTCCGTGAAGGCATCA
>JAYWBH010000514.1:0-4347 GCA_043781815.1 Bryobacterales bacterium
ATCGCCAGGGGCCAGCGCTGATTCCTCTGTCACAATAATGCCCGTACCGGTGAGCATCACCGAACCGGCAGGCACCGGATTCGCCAGCATTAAGTACTCGATCAACGTTTCAATTTTGCGACCCAACTTTGCAGTAGACGTTGACCCGCTGAACGTGGTCTTGTCTCCACGCTTGATCACCAGACTCATCTCTAAGTTGTAAGGATCGGTCAATTCATCGACGGTGATGATGACTGGACAAAAACGATCATAACAAGCAGTCAGGGAATTAAATTAAAAGATGTAACATTACGATAATTTTTCTTGCCCCCCCCGAAATTAGTGGTAATCTTGCCATGCAGTCACGCCTAAAGAAATCTTCTGGCGGGATTAGCTTCTAAAAAGAGGAGTGAATGACTATGCAAGTATTTAAGTATGTAATGGCATGCGGGGCTATCTTCATGGCCTTGCAATCAGTGCAACTTTGGGCAGATGATGACAATCGCGTTGTTATTACGCGTCATGGACAGAGTAACGCTTTCGGCCAATGTATAGCGGGTTGTGGCGGGGATCCCAGTTGTTCTTGTAACTAAAGTAGTTGAAGTGCGTGCTAGCGGGGCGTCAAGCCCCGTTAGTTAACCAAATTAGTAATTTTTCGATGGAGAACAGCTAATGCCGCTAGTATCTTTTTCACTATGGTCATTACTCCTTGTATGTTTCGGCCCAGCAACTGCGGCTGAACCCGTATTGCGATTGAGCGTTGTCAAGCAAACATTGCTTCACAAACAGGATTCCTCAGATGTAATGGGCGCTGCGGTAATCCATCAAGAGGGATATCTTTTATGGACCATGGATTTGACCAAAAGACCACCAGGTTCACACATAGAATTGTATGCAAAAGACGGAATGTTGATTCGACAAATTGGCGAGACCGGTCGCGGACCGGGGAAGTATTCAGCTCTCCAAGGGTTTGTCGTTGACGATAAGAACTCCATATGGGTAGAAGACGCGGGACAGGCTCGTATTAGTAAGTTTGGATTGGATGGGACACTCCTTGGCTCAGACATCATCATGAATCCGACCTTTGGAGCGGATTCGATTCTTTTGAAACCGGGACAGGGCAAGAAATACCTTGGTGGTTGTTTACCGAAAGATGGAATGCCTATGAAGGGTTGCCTGGGGATTGTTCACGAGTACGACATGCAGACTGGCAAGTTTGTTAGAAGCCTTCTATCCACAACAGAAGATAAGGAACGAATTGCTCGTAGCTATATTCGACTGCAACATATAATGATGGATTCGGATACACCGGATGCTCTTTATGTGAGTGATCGGGCTTCACGAGGCTTTTGGATTATTGAGCTTCCCTCTGGTGTCTCGCGTTTTATTACAATTCCTACTCTCCCAATTTTGCCGGACATGACCGATGTATCAGAATCTCGCAAAGCCTGGGATACGTTACAGACAATTAGTCATATTTTTCAAATCAAGGGTGACGTCTACGTGGGAATTCGAACACCCAGCGCGAAGGGTATCTCATCTCAAATACTCAAGTTTGATGCGAAGGGCAAGTTCTTAGCAAAAGCGGGAAACACTCCAGGTATATTAGCAGGGAAGACACAGGAAGGACTTTTACTTTTTACTCAAAAAGGGTCTACTGGGGTCACTATTTGGGAAATGAATCCGATTGGTGGTGGGACCGGGAACCGATGATATTAACACCAGGAACGGCAGGAAGCTTTGTGATGCCAGTACTAGTAGTCCTGTTCGCAACTACTAGCTTCGTAAATCTTCGAGAAGCGCAGAGCCTGCGATTAGATCGGACTCATCGCATTCCACAGTTTTCGGCGGGACAACTTCCCACTTTGATGGAAACCCAATACCAATCTGTTGGCAATGCTAATAAAGTACGGCTAGCCTCCTTACTTGCTCCTATATTGGTAGTCTATTTTGTAAAAGCAAATGATTGTATAGCGATCATCCCGGAAGTTGAAGATGTTCAAGCAAAATACGGTACCGCCTTAGATATCGCCATTTTTGCAATTGATTTTAGTGTTGAAGAGCGGGAGCAGTTAAGACGACTTTTCCCCAATAAACAATTGGTATTGGAATGCGGCGAGTGCAAGGATTTGGAAAAAATGCGTTTGCCTAAGACTCCTCATCGGCTGTTAATTGAACGGACCTCTAAAACGCTGCTCTTGGAGGAGCGGCCTGGTATCAACAAGATAGAAAGGGAAGCATTTTTGATAAGACTAGAACGACTGATGATTATGAGAGGGCACCGGGCACCGAATAGTTGAAGTGAGCACCTCAGTTGGATTGCTGCTTTTCTGCAAGGCTTTGAAGGTGTTATCTTGAAACTTTAGTAAGCTGTGCTTCAGGAGTCCAATTGAATTATCTATCGGGAAGTGTCATCTTTCTTCGGCGAGTGTGGCGCAATAATCCTGT
Source organism: Bryobacterales bacterium (assembly GCA_043781815.1). Classification (GTDB taxonomy): domain Bacteria; phylum Acidobacteriota; class Terriglobia; order Bryobacterales; family Bryobacteraceae; genus JANXSF01. The sequence goes on from JAYWBH010000514.1 coordinate 2,428, forward strand.
TGTCCCAATTGCTATTTCGTTGGTGTGCTGCAACGTATTTTTCAGCCAGTTTATTGTGCTGCGCATTCTGAATGGCGCAACCTCTGGCCTTCAGGGCAATCCCCTTCGCGATCGTATTGTCACCATCTGGCAAAAAGATCAGCGAACACTCCAGAAAACCGGAATTTACGAGACTGCATACTATCTCTGGTCCCCCGAAGTAAAAAGCTTAACGAACATTGCTGCAACTATCCATCATCCCGCCGTCCGATTGAATGTAAGGTTTCCGAATGGACACTCAAAGATTATGCAAGGTGCTATTGCAGATGCCGCACTGTTTCCCCTATTTCAAATACTTCCGCAAGTTGGCAGGCTGTTTCGTTCTGATGAGGATTCATCAAGCGCTGAGCGCGTGATATTGCTAGGGAACAAATTATGGCGCACTGAGTTCAACTCGAATACCAATGTGATTGGAACTCAATTATTGGTGAACGATCGACACTACACCGTTGCTGGAGTGTTGAACGTTGAAGTTCCATCCTTCGACGGCGTGGATCTGTGGCTGAACCGGGTCAATGATATTGAAGATATCTTACACAACAATGAACACCTACACCTTCCTTTTACAGTGTTCGCTGCTATGAAGGATGGGGTTGGAGTTAAGGAAGTGGCCGCTGAGCTGAGCGTCTACTATTCGTCACTGGCCAAGGATAGACCAGAAAGTTTCTTTGGCGTCATTCCAGAAGTGGTGCCCATGAGCCAATATGTTCTTGCCACTGCCGGTAAGTCTACACACATATTGACCTACCTTGGGGTGGTGGTGGTTGCCTTAGGCTTGGTGAACGCGATTCTGCTATTGGCGGTGCGCCGAATACGGCTTCGCACAGTCAATCAAATAAGAGTAACTCTTGGATTGCCACTTAGCTGGTTACGCGTTGAAGGGGTGCTGGAAGCCGGACTTTTGGTGTTGTTGGGACTGGTATTTGCGTCAGCTTGCCAGAACCTTGTTGAAGGTATTTTGCATTATTTTACCAGCAGGACTCAACTCGGTGCCCTAACTTTTCAAGACTGGTTTTTTGTTCTTCTACTTGGTGGAGTGCTGATTTTAGTCTTGGCTGGACCCCAAATGTTTTCTTCCCTAAAAAAGCCATCCAGACAAAAAAAGGCCTTTCTGTTTGGTTTAGTTCTCCTGGAAACGGCCTCTATCGCAATAGTTATCTATTTGTCTGGTGTTACGGTCCGGTTCCTGGTGGAAGCGCAATCTGAATCCAGCCGTGGATATCAAACAAAAGATTTAGTCAGTATTCGCTATCGGACTTTTGGAGAAAAATATTTGAATGTGGAAAGCCAGCGCAAATTTGAGGCGAACTTGTGGCAATCGTTCAGCGAAATCCCGGGAGTGAGTGCTGTGACAACAAGCACCTATCTTCCATTGATGGACGATGCCTTCGTTGACTATCTCTACCCTGCAAATGTTTTGGATCGGGATTCCAGTCACTTGGTGGAGGTAATGAAAGTTCGTAGCAATTACTTTGACATGTTCCAAGTGAAATTGATTGCTGGTGAGCCATTCACAACAAGTGGAGCAAATAATGCAATCATCATCGATTCCGACGCCGCGAAATTGATTCCTTGTGTGGCCGGTGATTGTATAGGAAGACAAGTCCAACTGACTGGAAAATTCACCATTGTTGGGGTCAACATGCCGGTTAAGTTCCGGCACGTAGAAAGGCAGTTTCCTCAAGTGCATATTCGATGGGATCAGCCGATTCTCTCTAGGAGCCAGGTAGCGGTGATCGCAAAAACTTCCTTGCCTCCCAGCGCACTTCTGCCAAAAATCAGGGAGGCTAGCGCCAAAGTGGACCCCAACATGGAACCTCTTCGAATTGACAAAATTGATGACCTTGTTGAAGAGGGCACTCAACAAGAAAGAATGATGCT
>JAYWBH010000515.1:0-4333 GCA_043781815.1 Bryobacterales bacterium
GCGCCGCCGCATCCTCAACTGCTTCAAACGCTAATGCTTCGCCTGCCATAGAAAAGTTGGCCAGCACTTCGTCCTGCGAGGGAACCCATTGTGGTTCGCTCTCAATTGGAGCCCCGTCATCGTTCAAGTTTGGCACTTGCGCGAGCGATAAATATTCAGCGAATCGGGTAGCGGTTAACCCTTCCAAAGCACATGCCAGCAGGGCTAAAAACGCACGTCCACCTGGATCTGGTCGGGCAGTTCCACGATGAAAATAGGCTGGTGCACCAGCACGTCGCAATGCTTCTTCCACCAATGGCTGATAGCGTTCCGGCGATCGCAGTAGGATCGCCATTTGATCGAACCGCATCCCATAGGCAGCAAACTTGCGAACGCGTCGGGCAATTTCAACGCACTCCAATCCTTCCCCAGGAGCAGAAAAATATTCCACGCTATCATCGAACGGTTGCGGTTCCGGAAGTTGTGAGGCGAACAGATATTTACGAACCCGATCCAGCGTGCGCCCCGTTGATTCGTTCCGTGTTTCCGGCTTGACGGCAAAGCTGTTTTGACTCTCAACATCGGCAGCCAACAGAGTAACCAACATTGCTGGCGAACGCTTCCCCACTGCTTCAATCAACCGTTGCTCCCACACGCGTCGCACCGGAACGTCAATCATCAGCATCGGTAAATCCAAGTACCGATGAGGTTGCGCCGCTGCGGCCACGGCGAGTTCCAACACAATGGCTTGATCTGCTAACGCCTGTTCTTCCAGCAGTGCAGCATAGTAGGCGAGCAGTTCTGCCAAATCCTGACCCGGCAAACCTGCCTTGCGCAGTTGGTCAAGATTCACTGCGTCCATGCGCAATTCAGTAAGAGTTGACGCCAGTGCACGTACGAACCCTGGCGTATCGGCAACTGGTTCGAAGTAGCGTAGCTTGCCCTGTTTGCGAACTTCAAACGTAGCCCGTGCGGCCAATGCTTCCTGACTCAAACGGCTCATCGGAGTAAGTCCGCGTTGAGCCATGGCCCACCCGGCAAGCGAAGCCGCCAAGTGACCCACGGTCATACCATGCACACCCGCCAAACCCTTAGTGGCATGGCTTCTGAGAAAGTCATCGGCTGCCCCGCGAGACGGAGCCAGTACGATTACATCGCTGGTTCCTGCCCATTTTTGCAGGAAGGCACTGGCTTCGTGCAATTGCTCTTTGCTCGAATTTGCAATGAGCGAACGAACGTTGCTCACAGTGCTTACATTCCGCCTGCGCGCTTGCGATGCGGCTTGCTTTCCTCTTGATCAGAATCTGCTGTTTCCGTTGTGATCGGAGGTTTCTTCAATGCTGCCAGACTACTTTTAAGCGCAGCCATAATATCGATCACTGGGGCCATGTCTTTCGATTCTGGCGGAGCAACAATTTCCTGACCATTCACTTTTGCGGTGATCATGTTACGCAGTGTTTCACGATAATTATCAGTATATTTTTCCGGCTCGAAAGGGGCGGAAAGGGCTTCTACCAAGTGCTTGGCCATGGCCAGCTCTTTATCTTTTAAGCTGGAAAGGTCGGTACGAAATTCATCTAGCGCGCGGACTTCATCCTGGTAATACATGGTGTGCAGAACCATGCCGTGCTTGCCCGGACGCAACACCACTACATGTTCGCGATTGTGCATGCAAATCTTAGCCACGCCTACATGCCCGGTTTCGCGCATAGCTTTGAAGAGCAATGAATAGGCCTTTTCCCCCGCTTCATCAGGATGCAGATAGAAGGATGATTCAAGGTAAACAGAATCCAGTTCTTCTTCTTTGACGAATTCAACTATCTCCATCACCTTCGCCGTTTTCGGCTGAATGCGTTTGATGTCTTCATCGTCAATCACTACATAACGATCTTTTTCGTATTCGAAACCTTTCACAAGTTCGCTGCGAGGAACAGGTTTATCCTCAGCAACGCAGAACAATACCTGCTTCACACGGGAGTTATCGTGCTTATGCAGTTGGTTGAAGCTAACAGTTTCCGGCCGCGCCGCCGCCATCATTTTAACGGGCAAAGAGATGAGCCCGAAAGTGATGTGGCCTTTCCAAATGGTGGATGCCATAGTGTCTTCTATTTTAGCTATATGCGGGGGCGATGTCCGCTTTTTGTCATTTTCTAAAACGTCAGTCGTAGTGCCAGTTGGATGGTCCGCGGAAGATTCGATTGCGATGTAATCCGGCTAAAGTTCTGGCTGGTTGGGTTCACATCAGGACCATTGAAAATGGCATGGTTGAAAAGATTAAACGCTTCTCCGCGGATCTGTATATTGACTCGTTCCACGATTGCTACGGTCTTAATCACGGACATGTCAATATTGCTGATCTTGTCCCCACGGTAAGCAGGAAAGGCTTGCGGGAACGTGCGTCGGTTACGATCCAGTTGTAACAGCGAACTGCGTTCAAAGCGGGTTACATCAAAAACTCGTTGCAAGTTACGCGCGTCCCATTGCAAATCACCGCCGTAGTAAAGCATGTTTCCGAAATCAATAGGGCCGCCAGATTGCAAATTCAAAATGCTCGCCATCTGCCAGCCGCCGACTAGACGATTGCCCCACGGCCCCACTTGGCCCATGAACTTTTTACCTTTCCCAAAAGGCAATTCGTAGTTGCCGGATAACACCAAACGGAAGGGCCTATCTTCGTTAGCCACGCGATACTGAAGCGCATCGGAGGCGTTGTACAAGCGATTGGTGGCTTCCAAAAATTTTGAGAATTGGAAGTTAGTGAGGAACTGCAATCCATTGGCGAAGCGCTTATCCAACCGAACTTGGAACATGTGGAAGTTAGAATAACCGACACTCTGTCCGCCTTCGGTAACGCCGCCGTCTCCAGAAAATTGCGGATACTTGCGCAGTAGAGTTTCCGTACTTGTGGTGGCCCCGTTCAAACCTGTGCCCGGAATCAAATTGCGCAGTGGGTTTTGGACCACTGCCGTAAGGCGGTCAATGGTGAGTTGGTCGCGTGTAGGTAACGACGAAAGGTATTGCTCTGGCACATAGTTCAAGGCACGATCCACGCCTAACCCCGTAACGTGCGATCCCATATAGCCCAGTTCCAACAACAGATTCTTGGCCAGTTCACGCTGAATATTAAAGTTCCAACGGTGCGTGATGGGCTGTTTGGGATTGGGCGTTGCAAAGGCCACACCTTGCCCCAGGAACGTATTCACGCCACTGCTGTTGCCGATGGGTTGCAGAATGCCGCTAGGAAATGGGTTAGCAAACGTGCTGGTGGGCGTCAGGAAATTATCCAGAGTGGCCACTAATTGTGTGGTCTGGCTGAAGCCAGGCTGCTGGATGCCGGTGGTGCCGAAGGTGCTGTAAAAAACACCATAGCCGCCGCGAATTACGGTTTTTGTTCCAAGTAAATTGGGCGACCAGGAGAATCCAAAGCGGGGACTAATGGCATTGCCAGGAGGGCTGTAAACAGTGCGGTTGCTGCCATCAGCAAACAATACTCCACCCACGGGGTTGAACTGGGCGGCAGGCAGCAGGGCAATGGGACTGGCTGCATAATTTGCTTTTGCCGCATCGGTAAGTGTCAACTTGGCTGCCGAATCAAACCCGCGCACTGTGCGATTCCAACGTTCAATGGTGCCGCCTTCTTTTTCATAGCGCAGGCCGATGTTGAACGTCAGGTTGTTGCGGATACGCAGGTCATCCTGCACAAATACGGCGAAGTATTTGGCGCTTTGGGTGCGGGTGGCGTTCACGTCGAAACTACCGCCGGAGGGCATTCCCAAAAGGAATGAGCCGAAGTCCTGCCCAATGGGGGCTGACGGGGAATTATCTAACGGACCGCGCGTCCAGCTCTGGTTGAACGTATAGGCACCGGAAGAGTTGCCATAGCTATTGGAGCTTTCCCGTTGAGTCCGCAAATCGACTCCGAACTTTACGGTGTGCTTATTGATGATCTTAGTTGCGGCAAGAAAGATTTGATAGGAATCGAACGGTGTGCGGTCGCCGCCGCTATCGCCGATGGGTGTGAAGTTGGCAAAATTGATGCGAGGAATTACCAGTTTGCCGCTGGACGCTTTGAGGGAAGCAGGCAACCCGAGCGTGGTGAAATCGAACCCATCATGCGGGCGGGTATTGCCTTCAACGAAGCGAGTCCAGTTGGCGCGCGAGTTTAAGAAAAATGTTGGGGTGATGGTGTATACATCGTCGAAAGTGGCACCCCAGTTGATGCGCGATAGAAAATTACCGGTGGCAATATTAGAAAAACGGTTGCCTCGATTTTCTACGCGATCATTGTTGCGGGCCGAGATGAAAAACTTGTGACGGTCGGAAACGTTGTAATCCAAACGACCCATGTACGAAG
>JAYWBH010000516.1:0-12780 GCA_043781815.1 Bryobacterales bacterium
AGGGAATTGACCAGTGGTCTGTACTGTGTAATTATTCATAGTATTGAATAAAAATACAATCATTGCTGCCAGAGATTTAAGAAGTGATTTGGATTTGAGTGCAGCAGAGTTGCGCGCGCTTTTGAAGTTGGCGGGTGAGGTGAAGGCCAATCCCATGGACTTCAGAGATGATTTGCGCAGTAAATACGTAAGTCTGCTTTTTGAAAAGCCTTCGTTGCGAACGCGGCTAACTTTTGAGCTTGCGGTTAAGCAACTGGGCGGAGATGTGGTGGTGAGCATCGGGATGATTGGGGAACGCGAGCCGGTGTCGGATATGGCTCGGAATCTTGACCGATGGACGCAGTGTATTGTGGCCAGGGTGTTTTCCCAACAGACGATTGACGATTTAGCCGTGTGGTCGAAAGTTCCGGTGATCAATGCATTGAGCGACCTTTACCATCCTTGTCAGGCACTGGCGGATATGCAGACGATTACGGAGCGCTTTGGAAGTTGTGAAGGAAGAAAACTGGCCTATGTCGGCGATGGCAACAATGTAGCGCACTCGTTATTGCTGTCAGGAACTCGATTGGGAATGCATGTTTCGGTAGCTACTCCGATAGGATTTGAACCGAATGCGGATGTGGTGGGGAAGGCTCGCACTTTTGCAGACGGAACAGGTGGATCGGTAACGGTTACGAATTCGGCGATGGAGGCCGCTGATGGAGCAGACGTGGTTTATACAGACGTCTGGGCGAGCATGGGTCAGGAAAAAGAAGCAGAGGAAAGAAAGAGAGTTTTTGAGCCGTATCAAGTGAATTCAAGGCTGATGAGTGGCGCTAAGAAGGACTCTATTTTCTTACATTGTCTACCGGCCAAACGTGGGCAGGAAGTGACGGATGAAGTTATGGAATCGGTTCAATCGGCAATTTTTGATCAGGCGGAAAACAGGTTGCATGCGCAGAAGGCGTTGCTGCTTATGTTGATGTGTTAGTGGGTCAAGGGACATTCGAATGAAATTATGGGGCGGAAGGTTTGAGACCGGGCCATCGGAAGTGTTTGAACGCTTTAGCGGTTCGTTGCATTTTGACCGTAAGTTGATTGGTGCGGACATTCGCGGATCGCAAGCATTTGCCAGAGCACTGGAACAAGTGGGTATTCTGACGGCTGAGGAGAGGGCAACCTTGGTGTCAGCATTTGATGAATTGCTGAAGGAATCGTCAATTGCAGCCTTTTACGAAGGGGCTACTGATGAAGATGTCCACACGCTGGTTATCCGAAAGCTGAAAGAGAAGACTGGTGGCTTAGCGGATAAAATCCACACGGGGCGCAGCCGAAATGAGCAAGTGTCGTTGGATGTCCGCTTGTGGCTGCGTGGGGAAATTGACAGTTGCCGTTCGTTATTGGTGGACTTTCTTGAAGAGCTGCTGCGATTGGCGCGGACCTACGAGACAGCGGTGATCCCAGGCTATACGCATCTTCGGCGAGCTCAGCCAGTATTGTGGGGCCATTATTGTTTAGCTTATTTCGAGATGTTTTCACGGGATTTGGAGCGCTTGGAGCAAGCGAGGGCTCGAGTGAATTTGCTGCCGCTGGGGAGTGGCGCATTGGCGGGATCGGGATTTCCTTTTGACAGGGAAGCGATTGCCAAGGATTTGGATTTTGCGGGGATCACCAGGAATAGCATGGACGTTTCCGGGGATCGGGATTTTGTGCTGGACTTCATGTATGCGGCATCCACGACGATGTTGCATTTGAGCCGTTTGTGCGAAGACTGGATACTTTATTCGAGTGAAGAGTTTGGGTGGATGGAGTTGGGCGATGGGGTAACTAGCGGATCTAGCCTGATGCCGCAGAAGAAGAATCCAGATTCGTTGGAGTTGATTCGCGGCAAATGTGGTCGTGTTTGGGGCGATTTTAATTCTCTCTATGTGACCATGAAAGGTTTGCCGATGACCTATAACCGAGACATGCAAGAAGACAAGGAACCATTGTTTGATTGCGCCTATCAGTTGGCGGGTTGTTTGGAAATGATTCGGGGTGTAACGGCAACTGTGAAGCTGCACGCGGCGGTTCCAGCGGCGGCGGCGGAAGAGAGTTGGGCGGTAGCTACAGATTTGGCTGAAGCACTGGCCAAGGCAGGAACGCCATTCCATCAGGCACATAAAATCGCCGGGCGATTGGTTTTGGAAAGTCTGAATTCAGGAAAGAAACCAGCCGACTGGACAGCCGAAGAGTTGGTGAAGTTTGCACCAGAGTTTCGACCAGAAATGGTGAAGTTGATGCAGCCCACCGAAGGAATGAAGAGTCGGCAAGTAGTTGGGGGGACGGCACCTGTTCGAGTGTCGGAAGCGCTGGCAACAGCGGAGGCAAGTTTGTTGGGATATCGGAATACCGTATGAAGGCATTCCGCCATGGTCAAATCCTAAAGCTGATTCGCACTAAGCGAATTCAGACGCAGGATGAATTGGCTCAGGAATTGGCGGTATTGGACGTGGAAGCCACGCAGGTGACACTTTCACGCGATATTCGGGAATTGGGTTTGGTGAAAACGGTTGACGGGTATCGCGAAATGAATGCAGTATCGGAAAGAGCGGCTCCTGATTTGAGTATGCTGATCAGCGAGTTTTTGCAAGATGTCCGGTTGGCGCAAAATCTGATTGTGATTAAGACGACACCGGGCGGAGCAAACTCAATGGCAGTGGCACTGGATCAAAGTGGTTGGCCGCAGATTGTGGGAACCGTGGCTGGAGATGATACGATTCTGGTGATAACGGCAGATAACAAAGCAGCAGCAGAGTTACGGCAAAAGATCATCAACCTTACACGATAGAACATGACCGCATCCAAATTAGGAAGACGCGAGTTTTTGGGGGCACCTGCATTGCTTTTGCAAGGGCGCGTCGGCAAGATTCGCGCAGGCGCTGCGACCACAAATATTACTCCATGGTTAGGGCTTTCTTTAGCCGGTTATATGAATGACCGCAAGGCAGCATTTATCCACGATGAACTGCACGTAAAGGCGATTGCGTTGGACAATGGCCGCACTCGATTGGCCATAGCCATTGTTGATTCGTGTGCTGTTCCGAGAAGTGTTTTTGATGCTGCAAAGGAAGAGATCCATCAGCACACGGGAATTCCAATTACCCAAATATTAACAGCGGCAACGCACACTCATTCGGCACCGGCTGCTGCCCATCTGTTTCAAAGTGAACCGGACTCTGCTTACACCCGCTTTCTGACAACTCGAATCGCCGATGCGGTGCGCCTTGCGGTGACCAGATTGGAACCAGCAAGGATTGGATACGGAGTTGGCCGAGAGGATCGGCTGGTGTTCAATCGGCGATATGTGATGAAGCCGGGATCGATACCCTTAAATCCATTTGGGATTGAAGATCAGGTGTTGATGAATCCTCCTGCGGGGAATGACAACATCATCCAATCGGCGGGACCGATAGATCCGGATGTGACGTTGCTAGTGACGGAATCAACTGAAGGAAAACCGATTTTCGCATTGTGCAGTTATGCGCTGCATTACGTGGGCGGGCATCCAGCGGCGCACGTAAGTGCAGACTATTTTGGGTCTTGGGCAGTGGCGATGCAGAGAATGGCGGGGGCCACCTTTGTTCCGATTCTGGCGAATGGTTGTTCAGGAAACATCAACGGGGTTAACTTTCAGAAGCCTTCACGAAACTGGCTCCCGTATGAACAGATGGGCGCATATGCGGATATTCTGGCGGCTGAGGCTTTTCGAACGTGGAAATCTTTGAAGTGGGAAGACACTGTGGAACTGAATGGTAGTGTGGAAGAAATTGAATTCGCCACACGGCAAGCTAGTTCAGCCGAACTGGAGACGGCAAAGAAACTGTTGACTGCAGAAGGTGCTATTCCGGTGGGTGGATATAAGAGAAGAGAGGCAATTTATGCCAGGGAATCGCAGTTGTTGGCAAGTGAGATCGGCACTCGTGTGAAGACCTTGGTACAAGGATTGAAAATTGGAAACTTGGGGATAGCAACCATGCCGGGCGAAGCTTTTGTGGAGTTAGGGCTAGCGGTGAAACAGGCCAGTCCTTTTGGGACCACGATGATGATTGAACTGGCGAATGATTACCGAGGCTATATTCCAACGGAGCAGGCATTTGCAGTTGGAGGGTACGAAACGTGGCGAGCAAAATCGAGTTATTTGGATGAAAAAGCCGGGGGCCGATTGGTGAAGTCAGCCTTGGCTCAATTGGAGAAGGTAGCCCGTTAAAGCTATTTGCCTTTGCTGGATTCTGATTTTAGACGTCCCGCATCTCTTAGTGCGCGACGGAGAAGAAACTCGATGTGAGCGTTGAGGCTGCGCATATCATTGTCAGCCCACTTTTTCACTTGATCGAGAATCTTTTCATCAATCCGTAGAAGGAATGGTTTCCTTTCAGCCATCTGGTTATTGATACAACGTGCCTGCGTTCACAACTGGTTGAACCGAGCGTTCTCCGCAGAGAACTACCAACAAATTGGACACCATGGTGGCTTTGCGTTCTTCGTCCAATTGAACGACGTTATTTCTAGACAGCCTCTCCAGTGCCATTTCAACCATGCCTACGGCACCTTCAACGATCATCTTGCGGGCGGAAATAATGGCTGAAGCCTGTTGGCGCTGCAACATAGAAGCGGCGATTTCCGGCGAGTAGGCAAGATGGCTGATACGGGCATCGACGGTTTCGACACCGGCAACTTGCAGCCGCTCATGTAACTGATCTTTGAGGTGTGCGGATACTTCTGAGGCGTTGGCACGCAGCGAGAGATCCCCTTCGATGTGAGCATCGTAAGGGTAAGCAGTGGCCATGCTACGCAGAGCCGCTTCGCTTTGAACTTTCACATAATTTTCGTAATCATCAACCTGAAACGAAGCTTCGGCAGAGTCAACCACTTTCCAGACAACGACGGCGGCAATCTCAATGGGGTTGCCATCCTTGTCATTCACTTTCAAGTGAGTGGTTTCAAAGTTACGAACGCGCAACGAAATCGGCTTCTTGGCGTAAAACGGATTGGCCCATTGAAGACCGGCTGTTTTGACCGTTCCTTTATATTTCCCAAACAGAGTGAGAACAATGCCTGTGTTCGGTTGCACGGACATGAAACCTGGGATTAGAAGGACAAATAGTCCAATGCCCAACATGCCATAGAAGACGCCTAGGGGCGAACTTTCACCGTGTCCTTTAGCTGACGAAATGACGCTGGCGATGGAACCGAGTAAGATTCCGAATTCTACAAATATCATCACCAGCCCTGGTAGGGCGGTGGTTCCAAGTTCTTTCATGACGATGAGTCTCCTTTATTGGATATCGTTATGATATCACTTTGATATCTTTTTACAAGAGGAACTTTTAAATACTTTTTCAGTCTGCAGGAGACACAACTCTCTTGCGCGGCAGGAGGAAGCGCAGCGTCAAATAGTTAACCAGGCACAGTGTAGCGGCGATGTGATACATACCGAAGCCTACTGCGGCGCCAACGATTCCGATGTTCCAGATACTGGCGGCAGTTGCGGTACCACTGACGGCACCCTTATCTTTCAATATTGCGCCACCACCAACGAAACCGATCCCTGTAACCAAGCCTTGGAGAATACGGCTGTAGGCGTCGGGAGTGGCACCGGTAAGGTTGGTTCCAATCATGGCTAGACCACAACTACCGATGGCAACGATGGGAAAAGTGCGAATGCCTGCGGAACGATCCTCCTGCTCACGGTTCCACCCGATGGGGAAGGCCAAAGCATAGGCGATAGCCAGATGAAACATATCATTGGCCATTGAAGAAACAGTCATGGCGATGCTGAGAGTATCGTGGAGCATTAATTAAACAGTTTATACCCATTTTTACGATGTTTTTGGGATGAGTTGGTGATCACGCTGATGGCGTTCACAAGCGACATTGCGACTATATTTCCTTTTTTGTCAAACACTTCCGATGTTGGTGCTTGCGGTTCCGCTGGATGTAGCAGTTAGTGTGTAGGTGGAAGTAGCGAAGTGGCCAGCCGTTTTGGAAGCAAGGCGATGAGAGGAAACAATATTGACAAAGAAAACAACCAGGCCTACGGTGAAGCCAAAAGCTAAGAGCCCAAAGAAAGCAGCGAGCAAAGTGATACTGCAAAAATTACTCAAACGGGCGAATGAAGCGTTGGATAAAGAAGACTGGAAAATGTCTTTGGCAGACCTTATCCGATTATTGCAATGGCAAGAACAGACGGGAGAAAGCGAGCAAGCCAGGGAGATTGAAGTTCGATGGGTGGAAGAACTGAAGTCGAAAGATCGGGAATAATTCAGCGGGCCATCCAATACCGGAGCCTGCCTTCTCAAAAACTGTTCCACAACTCAAAGGCGCGATTCAAGGGCTTTTCCGGACCAATTGGATCTGGAAAGAGTCAAGCGCTGGTGCAGGAAGCGATCCGGTTGAGTTATCTAAATTCGGGAAGATTGGGGTTGATAGGTGCACCCACTTACCCGATGCTGCGGGATGCGACGTTAGCGCAATTGACGGAAGTGTTGAAGGAAAACGATCTACCCTTCGATTTCAATAAGAGTGAGTTCTTCATCACGATGAAAGACACGGGCTCAAAGATTTTGTTGCGCTCACTGGACGAATTTGAACGACTACGTGGAACGAATTTGGCTTGGTTTGGAGTTGATGAGCTGTCCTATTGCCAGGAGGAAGCCTGGTTACGGTTAGAAGGTCGGCTAAGGGATCCGAAAGCTAAACAGCTTTGTGGGTTTGGTGTTTGGACGCCGAAAGGGTTCGACTGGGTATACCGACGGTTCATTGAAAAGATTGTGGATGGCTATGAAGTGGTAAGGGCCAAGCCGTATGAGAACAAGTACATTCTTGAACAGGTTCCCGATTTCTACGAGCGGTTGAAGAGCAGTTATGACGAACACTTTTTCGAGCAGGAAGTATTAGGAACGTATCTCAACGTTGCTTCTGATGCGGTGTACAGCAGTTTTGATCGTGATGTGAACGTGAAGCCATTGACGGTGCATAAGCGGTTGCCACTCTATTGGGCACTTGATTTTAATCTTGACCCGATGTGTTCGATTGTGGCGCAAAGAAGGGGAAATGAGCTTCACATCTTAGACGAAATTAAATTGCATAGAGCTTCTACCGAGGATGCCTGTACGGAATTTCTGAATCGGTATGGAGATCACACAGCAGGAGTTTGTATCTACGGAGATGCCTCTGGTTTGACGATGCAGACAAGTTCTGGATCTTCAGACTACAAGATTGTCAAATTGGTGATGAAGCGAGAAGGGATTGAACCGGTAACGTTTCGGGTGCGGCAATCGAATCCGCCAGTGAGAACGCGGGTGGGGCTGGTGAATGCAAGGTTGAAATCGGCAGCAGGTGAGGCGACGCTTTTCATCGATCCAAAGTGCAAGGAACTGATCAAAGATTTTCAGGAAGTTACATACCAGGCAAATACGCTGAGCATTGATAAGTTGATCGATCACAAGCGGACGCATATGTCCGATGCTTTGGGTTATTTGGTGCATGAAGAAATGGAATCGAAAAGCAAGGTAGGTCCACAATCGCGCAGGCTGATTTAGCGGCAAGCATCGATTCGTGGGCAATACAATACACAGAAACGCAGAGCAGGCACTTGCCTACCCTAAACATTTCGAAGGAGCAGCGGACGTGAAAGCCATTGAACGGGAACATCCGGAATATATAACTCGGAAGGCTATGTGGGAGCAATACAGTGATTTCTACACGGGTGGAGAGCAATTCAAGAATCGCGCCGGTAACTATCTTATTCGTAGGCAAAAGGAACCGGCAGATGTTTACTGGGAAAGGCTGGACCGGGTCTTTTATGAAAATTACATTGGTTCCATCATCGACTGGTTTGCCGCCACACTTTTCCGTCGTGAACCAGTACTTGCGATTGAAGGGAACAACGACAAGGGACGGGAGTTTTTTGGAACCTTTGCAGAAGACTGCGACTTGAAAGGGACCAATCTCACAGACTTTTTCCGCAAGGTTTTTGTCCACTCGCTGGTGAGTGGCGTGGGATACATCCTGATTGATTTCCCACGAGTTGACCGGCCTGCTGCGAGCAGAGCCGAGGAGGATCAAGCCGGTGCATCGCGAGCATATTTGGTTAGCTATGGTGCCGAAGACGTTATTAACTGGGGCAAAGATGCATACGGAAACTTTGACTGGGTGGTAATTCGCACTAACTATTGGAAGAACCAATCGACAGAATCGGATCCATACGTTGAGAGGCGATGGATGTATTTGGACCGAACCCGATATCAAATCTTCCAGAAGCGGGAAGACGCAGCCAGAGGCGAGGCGCCGACGCTGGTTAGTGAAGGACTGCATGGATTCGCAAAACTGAATCGCGTGCCGTTGATTGAGATGAGGGTTACCGATGGACTGTGGCTGATGAACAAGGCGGCTCAGTTACAGTTGGAACACTTCAACAAATCGAATGCGCTTTCCTGGGCACTGACAATGGGCTTGTTTGCGACGCCGGTAATTTATAGCGACCGGGAGTGGAACCAGATTGTTGGAGAAAGTTACTACATTCAGTTGGCACCCCAAGATCGTTTTGGTTGGGCGGAACCTGAAGGTAAGGTCTACCACATTGCAGCGGAAAACCTGAACAGATTGAAAGAAGAAGTCTACCGTGTTTGCTACCTGCTATCGCAAGCGGCGCCGTCGGACAATCGGCAAGTTTCCGGGTTTAGCAAACAGATGGACTATGCAATTACGCAAGAGGTTCTGCGAGCTTATGGCGATGTAGTGAAGGATGTCATGAGGCGAACACTGCGGTCTGTAGAGGAAGTTCGTGAGGACAGCCTTTCGGTGCATGTATCAGGTCTTGACGAGTTCGACATTGGGGACTTTTCCACGGCAATCGATGAGGCTGGGAAACTTTTGGCGTTGGGAATCAACTCACCGACACTGCAAAAACAGATCTACAAGAAACTTGTTTTTCAATACCTGAGTGACGAAAGTCAGCAGGTGAAAGATGCCATTGGCAAAGAGATTGACCACGTTTTTGACAAGTAGGAGGAATAAATGGAAGCAAATAACAAACAGGACGCTCCGGCGGTGGATATGCGGACTGTGATCCAAGACGTCATTCGGGAATTCGTGAAATCGGAACAACAGCAATCGGAACCGGCTTATAAGGCGGAGTTGCTGGACGAAAGACGTCGTAGGGAGACGTTGGAAAAACGACTAAACGAATTAGCCGAAGAGAACAAGAAAAGCCGGGCGATGGCGGAAGAGGCGGAAAAGAATTCGACTGTCCGATCCGAACTCCAGCGTCTTGGGGTTTCCAAATTGGACTTGGCGTACAAAGCAATTAAAGACGACATTCAAAAAACAGAGGATGGCCGTTTGGTTGCAAAAAACCATCAGGGCGAATTCCCAGTACGAGATTACTTGCAGCAATTTCTGAATGACAATCCTGAATTGTTGCCAGCAAGGATAGTGGGCGGTTCGGGATCGGGCACGGGTCAAAAAGCTCCGAGCGCGCCGGCTGGAACCATGGAGCTGGAACGCATCAAACCAGGAATGTCGGCAGAGGACCTGGAGCGCGCCAGGCAGGACATTGCCCGAGTGGCTTTGCAAACAATTCGCGGTTGATAAAAAGCTTGAACGCCCACTTCGGGTACTTGACGCTTTTGACAAATAGATTAGTGGTGTGAGCGCTTTGTTCAAGCGCAAATTGATTTCAACAGGAGAAAAAGAATGCCTCAGATTACATCAGCAAATGTGGCGAACGCGATTGTTAAATTAGTCGCCGCAGAGGCGCTGCCTTCCTTGATGGGTAACCTTGTTATGGGAAACCTGGTAAACAGGGATTTCGAACCAACGTTGGCGAACGCCGGCGACACGGTCAATGTTCCGATTCCACCGGTGATGCAGGCGAACAACCTGGCACAGGGTGGCACGGTTCAGACACAGAACCCAAGCTTGGGCAACGCTCAAATTGTGCTCAATACGCATGCCGAAGCAACGTTCCAAATACCGGACATTACGAAAGTAGTGGCGGTGCCGGACTTGTTACGACTCTATATGCAGCCGGCATTGGTTGCCTTGGCGGAGAAGATTGAATCGGACCTTCTGGCCACTTACTCGCAATTTACGGCACACTTTCCTGTAGGTACCGGTGGATCGCCAATTACGGAAGCAACCATCGACGCGGCAGAGACTGCATTATTCGACTCAAAGGTTCCTGGGAGCATGCCCAAGTATCTGGTAGTTGATTCCAACACTTACTCGCAAATGCGACAAATACCTCGCTTTAGTGAGTATGGCAGCGCGCTGGATGCTGGCGTGCGATCACTGATTGACGGGACGATTGGTAAGTTGAAAGATTTCTATGTCTTTCGTTCTCAATTTGTGACTAAGTCGGGGAGTGGGCCGGTGATCACGAATAACCTTGCATTTGCAAAAGATGCTTTGGGGTTGGTTATCCGTCGATTGCCTCAGCCTTTACCAGGGACTGGTGCTGTGGCTGAGTATGCGGAACTCGGCAACTTCGGCATGCGCGTCGTTATGAGTTACGAGCCCAACACACTGGCACAGCAATTTACTGTGGACGTTCTTTATGGCGTTGGAGTGCTTCGTAATAGCTTCGGCGTTCAAGTTCGCACTTAGTAATGGAGAAAGGGGGCTTTAACATGGCCCCCTTGCCACATTGGTGAGGGCAGCTCTGAAAAAACCACATTTAACTACTGACAAGGAATTAGGAGACCCAGATGGATCTACGAGTATATTTTCAAAAACTGAAGCAGCTTGAAACTACGATTGAGGAAGTCTTTCCCATCATAGTAAGTCACGAAACACCCGATGGCGGAAAGCCGGGAGTGTTCACTCAGGTGAATAAGTCATCAGCGGCGAAGTTAGTGCTGGAAGGGAAAGCCCGATTGGCAACGCTTGAAGAAGCCGAGCAGTTTTCATCGCAAATGATCAAAGAGAAAGAGGAAGCACACAGAGCTGCACTGGCAGGTCGCGTTCAATTAAATCTGGTTTCAGAACAAGACCTACGGGCGATAAAAACCGTTTTGAAAGGTACTAAAAAGGAGTAACTACGATCATGAGTCTTCTCATAGATGGAAATGTTGCTCAACTTACAGAACTGAGTGAGTATGAGAGTTCGATCAACGACGTGGCCACATCCGAGGGGATTGACTTATTGGCTAAGCTTTCGGTGGCGCGTCTGGAGATAACTTTGGCAATTCAAAAGTTCCTCCTGGACTCTATTGAGACAGGTTACGGGATCAATAACATTGTAGTTACTGAAGGCTTACGACAATGGCACGTGTTACAAACTCTGTCAGTATTTTACAGGGATGCATATAGCCAACAACTGAATGATCGCTATAAGGCGAAGTGGCAGGAATATGGTCAACTGGCTACTAACGCTTCTGCGGTGTATTTTGCAATTGGAGTGGGAATCGCACTGTCACCCATCCCTAAGCCGCAACCGCCCCGCTTAGCGCAGACTGTTGGGAACCAACAGGCAACAACCTGGTTTGCAAAGACAAGCTGGATCAATAACAAAGACCAAGAGAGTGCACCGAGCACAGTAAATGCCTTTACGACACAAGAAGGAAGCGCATTGACAGTAGCGTGCATCATTTCAGCACACGAAGTAAAGGGCTGGAACGTGTATGTAGGCCTGTCTGCGGATATGTTGGTTCGTCAAAACTCGGGTCCACTGACGATTGGGACAACTTGGACCATGCCAGGTGAATTGATCACAGATGGAAGGCAAGCAACGAGTGGACAAGGGCCAGATACATTTGTGAAAAAGCGAAATCTTTTTAGAAGGGGATGATCAATGGCACAGGCGGGAACTCTGGCAGCAAACCGTTTTTGGGAACTTCTAACGGCGGAAACAGGACTCAATTCAGCTTTACGGATTATTGGACAGGGCGACGAACTTGGACCAGCGGACTTGGTGGAACGGCAAGTATTAACGCAGCAAATTGCTGCTGACTTAGAAGAGAAGACTGCTGGTGCCAAGTACCCGTCCTTTCATATTTATTGCGAGCAGATGTCTAACACTTTGAGGGAGAAGTTCCGCACCTTCTCGGGCACAGTACGAATGGCGGCGGATGTAAGAGTAAGTCAGGACAGGCTGGAAAGTATTGACACTTTACTTCACCGCTATGTTGATGGACTCACCTTCGTACTTGATAACAATCGAGGCGATTGGGGGAATGGAATGCACTATGGCGGTGGATATGATGTGACCTTTTTGCCAGTAAAACATGGTGGAAAGAACTTTCTTCAATCGGCGAAGGTCACGTTCACGGTTAACGTTAGTTGGTAACAGAAGGATCATCTTTTACATGTCTTGTATATCGTCAAACAACAATCGTTTTTATGCCGAGGTTGAATCGGCTTATGGCACAGTGCCGGCAATTACTGAACAGAACCGCATTCCTACGGTGAGACTTGCCATTCGCCATAAAGCTGTCCAAGGCCAACGGAGAGACAAGACGGGATCGCGGACTTACGTCGGATCACCGGCGGGCGTCAGAACAAGAACATCGTTTGAATTAGAGACCTATATGACATCGTGGCAGGAGCAGTCCCAGCCACCGTCCCAAGGTGCTCTATTCAAATCGGCGATGGGCGGTGCGGCCACGATGCACCCTGCGAGCACAGTGGCCAGTGTCCCTGCTGTCAACCATCTGACTCTAACTGTCACGGCAAAATGATAATGTCCTAATTGAGCAAAGTAGAAATGTCCTATTGACGGGGTTGACTCTAGGAGTTGCCAAACGAAGGACAACTACT
>JAYWBH010000517.1:0-4327 GCA_043781815.1 Bryobacterales bacterium
GAGAGAGAATTCAGTCCGTTCGGCGTCACCAGGCAAGAACAGCAGGAGATCAACTGTTCATCTGGAGAGAATACATAAGCATTGACGCATATGTTGCCAACAGGATATCCGAATCCAGGTCCAGCATACGGTGCGCCGTTCGCCCCATTATTGGTCAGATTGATGTAAGAATCACCCTGGTCCAAATGTGCGGCGTAGCGGATCTGGAATGCGTCCGGAGGTGCAATCGGTTTGTCTCCCACAGTGATGCAAGTGGTGGCAGGGTCGCCATCCGGTGGTGCTCCAGACCAAGTAACGGTAGACGTTGTGTTGCAAATGTATACCGGAGGAACGATGTTCGGCGCAGTTACATTTAGCGTGAGGGTGCAAGATGCTCCAGGCAGCATGGTCACACCGGACAGGCTGATGTTAGGCGTTGTTGGAGTCGCCACAGCTACCCCACCGCATGTGTTGACTAGCCCATTGGGATTGGTAACTAGGAATCCTCCAGGTAGTACATCTGTAAATCCGACGTTCGTGATTTGGATGGCACTAGGGTTCGATAGAGTGAATGTCAGTGCGACCACTCCGCCCGGAAGGACAAATTTTGTCGCAAACGCTTTTATAAGAACTGGCGGTTGATTAGTTGTGATTACGTGGAGTGTAGCCTGTGCCGGAGCGCTCGTGCCCCCATTCGTGGAACTGGATGTAACAATGTTCACCCTATCACCAATTATGTTGGAAGTGACTTTCACGGTAATAGTACAGGGTGATTTTATGCCAGGAGAAGGCACCAAGCTTCCTCCTACAATTTGAATCGTGTTCCCAACAATCGATGCCCCTACACAGTTTGAAGTGAAATTTGGCGTCGGTGCGAAGAAGAGATTTGCTGGAAGAGCATCTGTCAGGGTTAGCCCCGTTAGGGTCACGCTGTTGGGGTTAGAGACATTTATGGTCAGCAATGATTCGTCACCTACCAAGATCGTTTGATTAGCAAACGTTTTGAAGAGAATTGCGGGAGCGACTACTGTCAAGTCCGCAATGGCTGGATCTCCTGGCATAGTTTGGTCGGAGTTTATTGTGCTGGAAATATTGTGTTTTAATCCTGCAGTGTTACCCGTTACCATCACTGGAATCAGGCAGGTTGTGTTAGCTGCCCAAGTTGCTGCGGAAAACGAAATAGTTCCTGTGGTGACCACCAACGTTCCACCACAAATAGACGATGTACCAGTTGGGCTCGCGGTCAAGCCTATAGGTAAGGTATCTGTGAACACCACATTCGTAACGCCAGTAGATAAAGGGTTCTTGAGTGTGAATGTCAGTGTCGAAGGAATATTATTCAATGGAATGCTGATCGGCGAGAATACTTTGATCAGTATCAACTTTTTAATTATATGTAGGGTATCAGACGAGGTATTTCCCATGCCTCCATTGAGTGAGCTAACCTTCACGCTATTGAGTTTGTCGGCGTCGGTACTTGGGGTCGTATCGATTGCAAAAGTGCACATAGCGCCCGGTGCTAATGAGCCAGCCGTCAGAGAGACAAAGCCTCCCCCAGCGTTTACGTTTCCTCCGCAGGCAACGAAGGTTGTCGGGGCCACGACTGTTAGATCAGCGGGGAAAATGTCGTTAAAGAAGATTCCGGTGAGAGTGATGCCAACGTTTTCAGGCGGGTTGGAAATCTTGAATTGCAAATGCGAGACACCATTCAAGAGTACAGGGTTCTCCAAGAACAATTTTTCTATAACCGGTGGGGAAATCACAGTCAGAGATGCAAGGCCTGGTCCACCATTCCCGCCTTCATTGGATGTCACTGGACCAGTGCTATTGCTTAGCACTCCACCTATTGTTGAAGCCACGACCACAGTTATGCTGCAAGATGCTCCGGAACTAAGCGTTCCGTTGGTTAGCTTAACGAAGGTATCGCCGGGTTGGCCACCTAGTAGGCTTCCCCCACATCCGTTGTTCGATGCTGCTGTCACTACCGTCATACCTGTTGGGAAGGTGTCGGTGAAACCAATGCCCGTCAAAGTTGCGGTCAAACTAGGGTTACTGATTGGAATTGTCAAAGTGGAAACCCCATCCCGAGGGATGATTGTTGGTAAAAATGACTTAGAAACGTTAGGGGGAAGAACTATCAATAGGGTGGCACTAGCTGCATCCCCTTCACCGCTATTAGTGGCTGTGGCAGTAGAAGTGTTGATTTTGGGGTTTGGTGTTATGTCCATTCCCGTGACAGCGACTCTTAACTTGCAAGATGTGCCCACAAGCATTATTGGTATTGCCACTGAAATTGTACCTGTGCCTGGCCCAGCTACAAAAGTTCCAGTACAAGAGAGAGTGGTAGCCGGGGCAGCAGCGACTTTCATTCCAAGAGGTAGAACATCCATGAATGTCCCTCCACCAAATGAAACGTTGGTCAAGGTGCCAGACGAAAAATACGGCGGGTTTGGTGCGTCGACGTTCGGGTTAGTGATCGTAAATTCAGCGATGGCTACACCATTCTGTGGAATGCTTGGGATTTCCAGGTTAGTAGTTGTCGACAGGAATTTTTTCGCGAGTGTTGGTGGGAACAGCACGGACATCGCATCCGACGCAGTAAGCCCAGGTCCCCCATCCGTTGATCCAACTACACTCGTTGTATTTATTTTTAGCCCGCGTGTTGTTCCTTTCAGGACAACGGTGACGGTGCAATTTCCATTGGGTGGTAAAGAAGCACCTGTCAATCCAATCGTGGTGAGGGTCGTATTCAATGTTCCATTACAGGTTTTGGATGAACTGACAACTTCCAAACCGCTAGGTAACTGTGCAGGTGCGGCAGGTAGACTGTCGGTGAAGTTGATACCAGTCAAATCCGCGCCAGCGTCAACATTAGGGTTTTCGATAGTGAATTTCAACGTGATGTTGTCATTAAGCTTGATACCCTTGCCTGTTGGTGAAGAAAATACTTTACTGATCAGTGGCGGTCCTACAATGAGAATGAACTTATCGGCGCTGGCCGTTCCACCGTTAGAAGTAGTAACTGATGCAAAGTTCTGATACTGTCCCGGAACAACTCCGATTACATCCACCGAAAACGTGCATGTCACACCCGGGTCCAAATTTTCCATGGTAATGACGACGCCACCGTCAGAAGGTGGGGGAAGGGGGCGTAGAGTGAAGACGGCGGTAGTGCAATTTGCGCTGATTTGAAAATTCGGCGTACCGCTCACTTTTAGATTTGGGTCGAAGTTGTCCGCCAGACTGACACTTTTAAAGGGAATGCTGTTTATGCTCGGGTTCTGAAGCGTAAACGTCAAGGTTGTAGTTCCGTTTTTAGGGATTCGTGTAATGTTCGGAAAAATTGCAGGCGGGGAGAAAAATTTGGTGAGCATCGGCGGTGCAACTACGTGTACGACGGTAGTGAATGATCCGGCTGCTAGCGTATTGGCATCTGGGCCTACCTTAAGCGGCCCTGCGGTAAAAGTCTTCATTCCCGCAGCGTCTCCTAAGATATGGATGGTGAAGGTGCAAAATGTATTTGCTAGCAAGTTAAAATTATTTGCCCCAACTGTGCCGCTGCCAGGAATCGAAATCGGTACTCCGACACCGCAATTGCCTGTTGCAAGAGTTGTCGAAACTAATAATCCTGCGGGCAAAGGACTTGAGAAGTTAATGCCGGTGAGATCTCCTGGTCCTGGGTTGGTAATCCGAAATGTTAATGGAGTTGTTGTTGCTAATTTTACAGATTGTACTCCGATACCGTTTCCAAAATGTACATCGGTGAAGACAGGAAAGTTAGCTTGCGCCTCCCCCTTTCCAGCTCCCAGCATCATCAGACCGGCCATCCCCACCATCAAACGAAATTTACTTAGTATGTTCATACGCTCCACCCCTTTTCAGCCGATAATATAATTGCTGTTGCCGTTCCAGTACGGCTTTGTGTAAGTACTTGGCTATGTGTACCGTATCTTATGTACCAGTTAACCTCGACTACTACAATCCTCTTAATTAACTAACCCAAACGAATTAGCACATATAGTACTTATTGAGTAATGTCAGTACTGAAGTACCAGCTAAATTGTATTAACCAAATGGGTTAGTCATCTAGCGATAGTTCACTTGGGTTAGTTCCCACACTTTTTTCCCGCCTTTTCAGCACGAAAATAAATGAAAATGATTTTAGAATTGTTGGTGATCGGGCCTTTTCCTCGGCCCAAATGGGGTTCCACGTGCCAAAAATCGACTTTTTAGCCCCAACGCGGAGGCTTCATTCACTCGGACACTGTGTAAGTTAAAGAAAAGGAATCGCTTAGTGCAATATCAGGCGGGATTCATTTGACAATGTGCAACCTAGTTGCATACTCTA
>JAYWBH010000518.1:0-4327 GCA_043781815.1 Bryobacterales bacterium
GAGTCCGATGATTTCAATAGCACTCATCTAATTTCCGCTGAGATCAATCACCGCATCCACAGGCATGTTCAACTTCAATTCCTGCTGCTTATTTTCCACGGAAATCTTCACGCGGTATACCAGCTTCACTCGCTCTTCCTGCGTCTGAATTTGCTTGGGGGTGAACTCTGCTTGAGATGAGATGTAAGTGATGGTTCCAATGTAAGATTTGTCTTTGTAGGAATCGGTTGTAAGCTTCACTTTCTGACCCAGCTTCACTCTGCCTAACTGAGTCTGCGGAATGTAGCCGCGCAGCCAGGGGTGCTCGATATCAGCAATGGTCACAATGGTCGCCCCAGGCGCCACCACCTCACCGGCTTCAGTAGATTTCACCAGCACCACTCCTTCAATGGGAGATGTCGCGATTGTGTCATTCAACTGCGAGTCAATCACGGCGACATTTGCCGTGGCCCGTTTCATATCGGCCTGACGTGTACCCATTTCCTGTTGCTTGCGCTTCAATTCTTCAGCATTGGCCTGCGTCAGTATCAGTGCTGCTTTGGCCCGTTCCAACTGTGCGCGCGCCAATTCAATATCCTGCTTCCGCGGACCTTCTTCCACCAGGGAAACTCGCTGTTCCGCAGCGTGCATTGCCGCTTCCATAGATAGTAAACGTGTCTTTGCCTGGTCGAACTGAGCACGGGAAATATCTTCGTTCTTGAACAACCGATCAGCCCTATCGGCATCGCTTTTCGCCAGTTGATGTTGCGCTCTGGCGTCTTCCAGTGTGGACGTTGCCTGCACTTTTTCCTGCTTGCGTGACCCTGCCAGCAAGTTGTTCAACTGCGCTTCAGCAGCAGCAATTTCCGCTCGACGAACCTGTGTTTCGCGCTCCAGCACTTCCCTCTGAAAA
Organism: Bryobacterales bacterium; assembly: GCA_043781815.1. GTDB lineage: Bacteria > Acidobacteriota > Terriglobia > Bryobacterales > Bryobacteraceae > JANXSF01. The sequence goes on from JAYWBH010000518.1 coordinate 893, forward strand.
ACAATCGCCGTGCTCATCTGGGCAATACCCGATTGCGCTGAAGCAACGCCCGCTTCCTCTCTCAGCCTTTGCATGGACATGGTGTCTCTATCCAGCCGCGCAATAATGGCCCCGGACTTCACAAAGTCGCCTTCCTTCACTAAAAGTTCAGAAAGCTTACCAGCCATCTTGAAGGCAATGTCCACTTGCGTCATCTCTAAATTGCCTAAGATTTTAATATGATCCGGATCAACTTGGCTGTTACGAAAGTAATAAGCAGCGGCGCCGCCAACGGCCAGTAATATCAACAACGGGATGATTTTCTTCATTGCAATATCCTGTGGAGTGCTCCCATGGCTGTGGCCAAGTCAACACGAGCTACATTGTTTTGATAGAGGGCAAACGTGCGATTATCGCGAGCACGTGCCAAACGGGTTTGCGCATCTACCAGCTCAACACTGTTCGATACCCCTTCGCGATAGCGGCGCTCGGCTTGTTCCAATTCCTGATGCGATAGCACCAGACCCTGTTCGGAAACACTTACCTGCCCTTCAGCCGCTTTTACTGCACCCAATGCCAGGCGAACTTCCAGTTCCACTTGTTGCCCAAAATCCTTGGTGCGCATAGCTTCCTGACGCAGCGCAATGGCCGATTCCGCACGACGCGAATCTCGCCTGCCACCGTCAAATATCGGGATCTTCAAACTAGCGCCAATCGTGCGCGTTGCAACGGCATTGCCCGGACTGATGCCCAATCCACCGACGTCGGCAAAGGCACCCAGTGAAGGCAAACGTTCGGCTCGGATGGCTTGCAGATTGAGTCCCGCCACCTGTTCGCGTCGCCGCTGCGCCAACCAATCGGGACGATATTGTTTGGCCGATGCCATGGCTTCTTCGTAAGTGGCTGCAGTTGTGGTGGCTAATAGCAACGTGTCCTGTAACTCGATTTGTGCGGACATATCCATGCCAATGGCTCGTTGTAAGTGAAGCTTGGCCCCTTTCCACTCCAGTTCGGCGATGCTCAACCGTTGTTGTTCGTTAGCGAGTTGCACTTTGGCACGAGTTACTTCTACACCCGTTCCGGTTCCCGCATCTTTTTGATTCAATGCAAGCTGCAATAGTCTTTTTGCTAATTCAATATTGGCCTCGACCGTTTCTAAAGCAGCCTTATCACGCAAGGCAATCAGGTAGGCGTGGGCCACCTTGTCCGCCACTTGATTTGCAGCCGCCTCTTTTTCCTGCTCAGCAACAGCGATGTTGGCTTTAGCCGCATCCAGACGCTTCCAGGCGCTGAAATCAAAGATCGATTGAGTAACAGTGGCTCGGATATCGAAATTGCTCAGCGGACCAACCAAGGTTGGAGATTGGAAGCCAGGAATCGGAATGCTAAACCCGAAGGCTTTCAAATTGCGAGTGAAATCGGTTTCAGTAATCGCGGCATCAGCGTTAGGAAGCAGCGCTCCTTTGACTGTATTTTTACGAGCTTCAGCAGCCAGTTGGGCTTCTCGCAAAATTTGAAGTTTTGTATTGCCGTCCGGTGCCAGTGCCATTTCCACAGCCTTCTTCAGAGTAAGTGGGGTAGCGTTCTGGCACCACAACGGCGCAGCGAACGAAGCCAATAATGGGATAAGTATCTTCTTCATGAGTTACTCGCGGACGTAAGTCCAGCTTCAAGAAATGGAAGCATCTGCTCCAATGCTTGTTCGGCATTGTCACATTGGATAGTTCCATTGGAAACAGCCGTTAGGATGGGGCGGGCATGCATGGTGTGTACCAGGCAACCAACACAAAAGTGAGTTCGCCAATAAAGCACTTCGTTGTCCAACTTTGGCAGGGCCGCGTGCAGGGCACTCACAAATCGGCGGGCAGTACTGGCCATCTGTTCATTGAAACTGCGTTCCACCACTTGCGCTGGTTCCGTATACAAGCGGATCATCAATGCACCCAGTTGCACCGGACAATTTTCATTGGTTGGTTGAAATGCTGTTTCCAGAATGGGCAAGGCAAAGGCTCGCAGAATGCCGCGAATCTTTGGTCGTTTCGGATTGGCCTTTAAAACCTGGTCCAGCATTGCTAAACGACGTTCATTCACCGGCGCTAACCGACGTGCAAAGACGGCGTGAATCAAAGCTTCTTTGGATCCGAAGTGGTAATTAATGGCTGCCAGGTTGACATTCGCAGCCTCAGTAATCGCACGCATTGAAGTGGCGGAGAGGCCGTTTTGGGCCAACAGGATTTCTGCAGCGTCCAGAATCCGAGTTTTAGTTTCAGACTGCATGTCAAACGTTCGTATGAAACATACGTTTGAACCAAAATAACCCAGAGACGAAGAATTGTCAAATCCAAAGCAACGCCCAAGCCTTATCATGGTTACTTCAGCCAATGTGCGCCTCACCCAAACTCACTACTAGTGAAACGGATCAGATCGGCTATCTTAATTTCTCTCGGGAAGAATGGTCCAAGCTGCGCGCTTTCACCCCCTTGCCCTTAACCGAAAACGATTTGGCCACACTGCGCGGAATCAATGAGCAGATCTCGCTAGAAGAAGTGGCCGATATCTACCTGCCGCTTTCCCGCTTGTTGAATCTTTACGTCAGCGCCGTGCAAGCGATGAACAAGGCTACTGACACCTTTCTGGGACACTTGCCCGCCAGGATTCCCTACGTCATCGGAATTGCCGGTTCCGTGGCCGTGGGCAAAAGCACCATCGCCCGTGTCTTGCAAGCGTTGCTCTCGCGCTGGCCTGATCATCCGAAAGTTGATCTAATCACTACCGATGGATTTCTGCTTCCTACCAAAGTGCTGCAAAAACGTGGGCTAATGAAGCGCAAAGGATTTCCCGAAAGTTACGATCGGTTGGCGCTGCTGCGGTTCTTAGCGCAGATCAAACGGGGACAGGCCGAAGTAAGTGCGCCGGTTTATTCGCATCTGATTTACGACATTCTACAAGGTGAAGCAAAAGTTGTTAACCAGCCAGATATTTTGATTGTGGAAGGACTCAACGTCCTGCAAAGCGGTTCCACTCGAAAAACCAGTAAGCATCCAATGATGTTCGTTAGCGACTTCTTTGATTTTTCTATCTATATCGACGCCGAAGAAGAGTTGATTGAAAGCTGGTATCTTTCCCGATTCCTCAAGTTGCGGGAAACTGTGTTCACCAACCCCGACTCTTATTTCAATCGCTATACAGCGTTAAGCAGTGAAGAAGCAGTGGCCCAGGCGAAGTCGATTTGGCGGGAAATCAATGGGCCAAATCTGAGAGAGAACATTATGCCGACGCGAGAGCGAGCACGCTTAGTGCTGCGCAAAGGAACAGACCATCGAGTAGAGGAGATTCGATTGCGCAGCATGTAGAGCTACACAGATTTTGCGTGTTATACTCGCAACTGCAAGTTGCCAAACTCCGCATGACACCCCAAAAACCCCGGCGATCTTCTGCCTCAATTAGCCTGGTCTT
>JAYWBH010000519.1:0-4326 GCA_043781815.1 Bryobacterales bacterium
TCCATGCATGCCGCTGGGTTCTTCCGCTGCATCCACACTTCCTGCGCGTCCAACTTCGGAAAAGCGCGGACCAGTGTTCATGGAAAGTTGCACTGGACATCCAGCACTGAGAACTTTTTTCACGTCCTCCAGCGCAATGGGCCAAGGCTTGGCCGGAAGGCGATGCTGTTCGGCATCGGCAGCCATTTGCTTTTCATCCACCAATGGTTGGGGTGAATCATCAGGCCACAGCATCTGACGACAGGTGCCACCCTGAGCCAGAACTTGTCCGGGTTCCACGCCAGGCACAGTGCCATCGCCACCTTGATAAGCGTAACGAAAACTTTGCGCGTCGCCTTGCATTTGCTGGAATTGCAACATAGTGTAATTCGCCGATAAGCGCGGTGCTTCACCAGTCATCATAATGTTGTGAGCCATCTCCGTTGCATGGGTCCAGGCGAAAGCAGCGCAACGCGAGGTCTGTTTCTGATCGGCCACCGGAGTGGCATATTTGCGAAGGTCCACGGAGTCTTGCGGCTGGACGTTTTCAAAGGCAGCAGGCAAGGGCTGCGGCTGCAATCGCTCGCCTCCGCCGGGAACGGAAACCTGCATATTACTGAAATCGATGCCACCATAACGCGCTTGAAGAATACTGAGCATTGCCATGGGCAGAAAGCCGTAACCAAACAGTTTTCCATCGCGTTCAAACAGGTTCACAGTTTCTGAACTGCCTGGTGCCAACTGCTCAAAATTCTTTTCGAAGTTCGGATTCTCAAACGGCTTAAAGCCGCTATCGCCAAGTTGTGTGGTTAGCGTGTCCCCAAAAAAGGGATGGTCCCCGAAAATGTTTTCAGCGGATTGCTGATAATCTGCCGTGCTCCAGCCACCTTCGTCATCTTCAAAATCGGCTTCGCCAGCATTGGGGAAATCTTCGGCAGATGCAAAGACGTCCTGGTCTACATCGGGTAGATCCTCGTCGGTGGAATCGTCATCATCGTTATTGCTATCTGGCTCCTGCTGATCGGGGTCTTCGTCGTCCTGTTGGTCCTCTTCGTTTAAATCCTGATCATCTTGATCGGGCTCCTGATCATCGAAGTCGCCAGAGCTAAAGTCGTCATCATCGGGATTGCAGGAATAGCGCATAGTCTTATCTCAACATACACGACGTCTGTTGTTATAGAAAAGTTCCAGCAGCGTGGCCCGACGCCCAGGCCCATTGGAAATTATAGCCGCCCAAGTGACCAGTGACGTCCACCGCTTCGCCGATGAAGAACAGACCTGGAACTTTTTTTGACCCCATGGTTTTGGACGATAGCTCGTCAGTATTGATGCCGCCCACCGTGACTTCGGCCTTTTCATAGCCTTCGGTCCCAGCCGGATCCACCTGCCAATCCTGCAATCCAGTGGCGATGCTGCGGAGTTCTTTTTGTGAAGCTTGTACTAAAGGACGCGACACAATTGGATCTGTAAACCAGGCATCTACGAATCGTTGCGATAAGTATTTTTTGATGGCAGTTTTCGTTTCCACCTGATCGCCATGTTGCTTGCGATCAAACAATTCCTGTTCCAGTAGGACCCCAGGAATCAAGTTGAATCGGACCGCATTGGAGCGTTGCCAGTAGGAGGAAATCTGCAGTACCGCCGGGCCACTTAAGCCGCGATGTGTAAACAGTAGTTTTTCTGGAAAAGCTCTGCCACCAATGCTGGCAATGGCTTCAGTGGAGACTCCAGCCAGATCCTGAAACTTCTTGCGGTCAGCTTCGTGAAAGGTGAGCGGCACCAAACCTGGGCGGGTTTCCACGATCTTCAACCCAAACTGCCTGGCCAGTTCGTAAGCAAGTCCAGTGGCACCCATTTTAGGAATAGACAGTCCACCAGTTGCCACAATCAGGCAGGGGGCGCTGAATTCACCCTGTGAAGATTCAACGATGAATTCCGTAGTGCGTCGAATGGTGGCAATTTTGCAGTTCAAAATCAATTGGCCTTTGAATTCGGCCAGGAGCATAGCCACAATTTGAGACGCACTCTGATCACAAAACAGTTGCCCCAATTTCTTTTCGTGATACGCGATTTTGTTCTTTTCTACAAGTGCAATGAAGTCCAGTGGAGTGAAACGTGCCAGCGCAGATTTGGCGAAATGTGGATTGGCTGAAAGGAAATGTTCCGCGCGCGTGCCGGTATTGGTAAAGTTGCAACGACCACCGCCAGAGATCAGAATCTTGCGACCCGCTTCGCTGTTATGCTCCAGCAAAACCACGCGCCGACCGCGTTGCGAGGCCGTGATGGCGCACATAAGCCCGGCCGCCCCGGCCCCAAGAATGATTGCGTCAAATTGCTTAGACAAGCTTTAGGATAATCTAGGATATGTCCCCAGAGGAAAAATCTTTGAATCGCCAAAATAATTTATCCAAAACATTTCGTTCGTTAATGTTGTTTTCCGCATTGCTTCTTTCCGTAGCTGCTTCCAATGCCCAGGTTGTGATCAGCCAGGTTTATGGAGGTGGCGGAAATTCGGGTGCCACGCTGAAGAACGATTACATTGAGATATTCAACGGTGGTGCTTCCACCGTTGATCTTTCCACCTATTCCGTACAGTATTCTTCGGCGACGGGAACAAGCTGGGCGAAGACGAATTTGACTGGAACGATTGCAACTGGACAATATTATTTGGTGCAGGAAGCAGTTGGTGCTGGCGGTACGACAAACCTTCCAGCACCGGACGCCACAGGCACAATCGCCCTGTCCGCAACTGCTGGCAAAGTGGCCTTGGTGAATAATCAAACGGCCATGTCCATCGCCTGCCCGGGCAGTGCACAAGGTGTTGTGGATCTGGTAGGGTTCGGACCCACAGCAAATTGTTTTGAAGGGGCGGCACCCACTGCTGCACCAGCGAATACCACTGCCGTGTTGCGTGCCAGCGGTGGTTGCACCGATAGCAATAACAACGCAACAGATTTCACAGTGGGCGCACCGAACCCACGCAATACCGCATCCACGACGAACCCTTGTTCGGGCAGTTCGCCCATAACCATCTCAAACGCAAACACTCTGGGTGCTGGGACAATCAACGCGTTATATTCGGTTACATTCCTGCCCAGTGGCGGAGCAGGTTCTGGTTATACCTTCTCTTTATCCAGCGGAACTTTTCCCAACGGACTTACCTTGACGGGTGCCGTTCTTAGTGGAACTCCTACAGTTGCCAATGCCTTTACATTCACTCTCCTGCTAGTGGATGGAGCAAGCAATAGCACCACCAAGACATTCACGCTAGTGATCAATTCCCCAGGATCTTGCACAACAACACATACTATTTCTGCGATTCAGGGAAGCGGTTCCACATCCCCTGTGGTTAGTCAGGCTGTAACTACCAGCGGCATAGTGACAGCACTTCGTACCAACGGTTTCTTCATGCAAATGGGCACCGGTGATGGCGACCCGAATACTTCTGATGGCATTTTCGTTTTCACTTCCAGCGCCCCTAGTTCAGCGGTTGGCAGCCTGGTCTGTGTGTCTGGAACCGTGACCGAGTTCCGGCCATCCACTGATCCTTTCAGCCCGACCATGACGGAGATCAGCAGCAGTCCGGTGGTAACTTTATTGAGCACCGGCAACCCATTGCCAGCTCCTGTGATGCTGACCACTGCTGATACGAATCCAGCAGGCGGGTTAGATGTTCTAGAACGGTTCGAAGGGATGCGCGTACAGGTTCCGTCCATGACGGTGGTTGGTCCAACGCAAGGAACCATCACCGAAAGCAACGCCACTTCCACCAGTTCAGGATTGTTCCTCGGTGTGATCACTGGCATTGCCCGTCCATTTCGTGAACCGGGTGTGCAGTTGCCTGATGCTCTTCCGGCGGGTTCCCCTGGTGCCGTGCAACGTTGGGATGGCAATCCGGAAATCATTGCGGTGAATTCTACTGCGTTGGGTGGGGCTACCATCAATGTGGCCGCAGGTGCCGTTTTGACGAACGTGATTGGTCCGCTGGATTACAGTCGACGTGCTTATACGATTGACGTGGAAGCAAGCCCTGGTCCTGGAATTACTAATAATTCTCAGACGTTTACTGCGGTTCCCACGCCACTGACTACAGAACTCACAGTAGCTTCGTTCAACATGGAACGCTTCTTCGATACGGTGGATGACCCAACGGTGAGCGATGTTGCGCTGACTCCCACTGCATTTGCGAATCGTTTGAACAAAGCTTCGTTGGCTATCCGAAACGTGTTGAAGACGCCTGATATTTTGGGTGTTGAGGAGATGGAAAATCTAACCACTTTGCAGTCGGTTGCGAACAAAGTGAATGCCGATGCAGTGACGGCAGGTGACCCCAACCCCAACTATACG
>JAYWBH010000520.1:0-4317 GCA_043781815.1 Bryobacterales bacterium
GGGAAACAGGCTCCAGGCGTGCCGCAACTTTGGCTAAATTTATTATGCGGGACGGGCTAGTGAGTGTAAAGGGAATAAGGATTCGATAATTTTTATGGGCCTGATAAGTGGCGTCAAGAGGGGTCAAGTGGGGGACAAGTGGCGTTAACTGATGGCCAGTTTGACAGGCTTGCCAATGCGGCTGAGCATTTCCACCAGTGTATCGATGGTAAACTTGGCCGTTTTCTTGTTGACTACGTCGGACACCCGTGGACGCGAGACCATCAGAATTTGGGCAGCTTCAGCCTGCTTCAAGTGATGTTGGGTGATCCACGCAGACACCGCCTCCATCAATTGCTGCTTCAACAAACGTGTGTCATTGATTTGTTTGCGGGACGCAGCCTGTAAGCGACTGGCTTCGGTCGGCGTAAAACCCAATTCCAAAAAGATGTTTGCGCCTTGTTTTGTCACGTGACGGATTTCAGTGTTTTGGTCTTTCATGGGAAGTATGTATAAAATTTTATACGCAGTCGGCTGTGCGGGTCAATACCACGATTTGGGGATTGACCCCGCTGACTTATAGGAGCCTATATGTTTACTTTCGCCTACCCATCAGTTTTCTCGCCCGATGAAGACGGGCGTATTCTTGCCAGCTTTCCTGATTTTCCCACTGCCCACACCGATGGTGCCAATGCCGATGAGGCGATGTAGCAGGCAATTGATTGCCTGGGCAGCGTAATCGCATTCGCCATGGCGGACAAAGTGAACATCCCAAAACCGAGTCGTCTGAAACGAGGTCAAAAACTAGTCCCGGTGCCACTTTGGATAGTGGCTGAACTCGCCTCATACCAGACGACGCCGCCTGACCCTAAACTAAACCACCCAAATTAGGGCAATAATTAACATGACTGACCATTACTATACGGAATGCGGCTACTTCTGACTATGAATACATACCCCTTGCCTCCCTGTGTGCGGCCCCTTCTCGTGGATGGCAAATGGAAGTAACTCGTGAAGTTCGAGGCTACTTTGACGGTAGCGGGAAATCGCACGACCGGTCGCAACAGTGGATAGCACTTGCCGGTTATTTTGCCCCTGAAAAGGTGTGGTCAGAATTTGACTGTCTATGGCGGCAAGCTATACACCCCTATCCCTATCTACACATGGTTGAGTTAACTCACGGTAAAGGTCCATTTGAAGGAATGAGCAATGAGGAAAAACTGAGACTCCTGACTCGCATTGATATGGCCCTAATCGAGCTTGAAGAGATGGACTGCGGGTTCTCTATATTTGGGGCAGCGTGTGTCGCCGATAAAAGGGCTTACCGGGATGCCAAAGAGAGAGGCTTGAAAATTGGAAGTATTGAGGCCGAATGCGGCGAATGGTGCTTTGGCCGGATGCTTGAACGGTTCGATCCGAGCAAGGATAAAATCCAGATTTACTACGATAGAAGTGAGCAAGAATTCTTCACCTCCATTTTAGGGGATTGGGAAAACAAATCCTTAAGAAAAGGACTTGTCTTGTCGAAATTGGTAGCCAAGCCATCCCCGATTGTTGATAGCAGGGAGGTACCTGCTATGCAGGCCGCCGATTACCTTGTTTCGCACGTGTATCAATCTTATGCTCGTAATGATTTCACTCGTGGGGTGTTACCGTTCAGAACTATCCAAACTGCGTTTCTAAAACTAGACGAGGCGCATTGGGCGAAATCAGCAAGCAATCGGACCGATGATAATTATATGCTCTATTAAGAATGACCAACCCGAGAATGATCGAAGGGCCGGTAGCGTTCGACCGCTTTAAGGTTAGGCGCTTGCCTACGATCTGCGAAGCGGCTAATTGGAAGCGGTCGAAGTCATCCATCTCACGGCGCTTGTTGTAGCGAAACATTTGCTCGTCAATGTAGCGATATAAGTGAAAAGGTTCAACTGAAACGTAGGTACCGCTGATGCCGCGCTTGAGTAATGACCAGAAGTTCTCTAAGCCATTAGTATGCACCTGCCAATCCACGTATTGCCCACTTTCGTCTGGTCAGTCAAGTTAATTGTTGCCCAAATCAGCCCACCACGTTATGAATCGGAAAAGACTTCGCGTACTTCTCCGGATCCTTCGGGTCAAACGTACTATCGAACAACTTCACTGGCTGCAAATCCTTCGCCGTGCTGGTCACGCCAAGTTCCTTCATCGCTTCCAGGTAATAATCGGGACGAATCACCTTATCCACAATCTGTTTGTAACTCTGCGGACCCTTCACCATGCCCCAACGGCGGAATTGGCTTAGCCACCAGTGGCCATAAGTCTTCATAGGATGGTTGCAATTGCGGCTGGAAAAGATCATGTAGTTCGGATCCTGTTCCTTGGTCCCATTGCCGTAATCGTAGGTTCCCTTCAGCCTGTCCAGAATAATCTCCTTCTGGCAGTTGATGTAGCTGGGCTTGGAAATGGTTTCAGCCACCGAAGGTCGGTTGGCCATGACGTCGATATGCTGGCTGGCAAGGTGTAAAGCCTTCAGCGCCGCCTTAACCGTTTTCGGATTCTTTTCGGCAAACTCTTCGGTGAAGGCGCAAACCTTTTCTGGATGATCGGGCCACATTTTCTGCGTCGTAGTAACTGTGAAACCAATATTGTCGGAAATCGCCCGCAGGTTCCACGGTTCGCCCACGCAAAAACCATCCATCTTGCCGATTTTCATATTGGCCACCATCTGCGGCGGAGGAATGGTAATCAGGCTGATGTCTTTATCGGGGTGAATGCCACCGGACGCCAGCCAGTAACGCAGCCACATGGCATGGGTTCCCGGCGGAAAGGTCATGGCGAAGGTCATGGTGGAGTTGGACGCTTTGGCTTTGTCCACAACTGGCTTCAAATCTTTGGCCGCCTTTACAGATTTCAAATTATTGGACAGTGTGATGGCCTGCCCATTGCGATTGAGCAGCCAGGGAATCACCATGGGTTTTACTGGCGAACCCAACAAGCCCATGGAAGATGCAAATGGCATGCCGAACAGCATATGGGTAGCGTGATTTTCGCCCAGCGTCAACTTATCGCGAATCACCGCCCAGGAAGCTTCTTTAGAGATCACGGAATTAATGCCGAATTTCTTAAACAACCCCAGTTCGTGGGCCATCACAATGGATGCGCAATCGGTAAGGGCGATCATCCCAAATCGGACGTTCGGCGTCTCCGGCGCGTCACTGGCATAAGCCGCACCAACCCAACCGGTGGGCAGCCCGGCAGCCAGACGGGCGAGTGGCGATGCCACTATTGCTTTCAGAGCGTTTCTTCGATTCATACGTGTCAAGCGGAGTCCTTTGTAGGCCGGTAAAAGCAAATGTATGCCGGTAAAAGCAAACAGGCCACTGGCCTAAGAGTCTTAATTATTTGCAGATTTGGGAGCGCCGACGGTGCGCAGAAAGACCGCAAACTTGCGGCTTGCAATCATTATGCTGGATCGGCTGAGGAGAGTAAAGACTATCGGGGTTCGATAATTTTTATAGGGTGCATAAAGAAGCGTCTCAATGAATTATGAGCCAATGTATTTCGCATACAAACTGCGCGCCACGCCGACGTCGGTTGTGCCCTTAATAATGGCCCTCCCATCGGCGAAAATGGTCATTTCAAAAGGCGCTGGAAAAAAGCGCAGGGCAAACTCATTGACCCGCACCGGTGCGATTCCCTTTAGCCGCTCCGCTAATTGCTGCAGTGAAATAGAAGTAAGTTGCCCGTGAATCTGCACAGCATTGCGTCCGCAAAGGCTTACCGGAGCGCGGCGACTTCCCGTCAAATATTCAAACACTCGCAACCCGCAGGTGGGACATTGCGGATCGCGAGGCGGCTGCGGAATCTGGCGGACCTGCCCTTTCCAAACATCTACGGTGGTAATGCGCGCTTCAATGGAACCGGTCACCAGCCAACGCATCGCGTCAGCCGATTGCAGCGCGCCAATGGTGGAAGTAATGGCTCCCAATATGCCATCCGTTTCGCAAGTTGCTTGAGCTCCGGTGGGCGGATTCGGATAGATGCAGCGCAGGCAGGCCGTTTCACCCGGAATCACCGGCATGGTGATGCCATAGCTGCCCACGGCGGCCCCGTAGATCCACGGAATCCCTTCCCGAACGCAGTAATCGTTGATGAGATAGCGGGTTTCAAAGTTGTCGGTGCCGTCCAGCACAAGGTCCGACCCGTCTAACAATTCTTCAATGTTGGATGGGTTCAAATCGGCAATGTGGGTGGTGAATCCAAGATCAGGATTGATGCGGGCCAGGGCTTGGGCAGCGGCTTGCGCTTTCGGCAGAGCAGCCCGGGCATCGGCATCTTCAAACAGCATTTGACGCTGCA
>JAYWBH010000521.1:0-4310 GCA_043781815.1 Bryobacterales bacterium
GGCAAGTGGCCCCGTAATTACGACATGCTTGTTGTCAAACTGGATCATCGTTTTGCAACCGCCTGGACAACTTTCTTCCGCATTAATCAAGGCAAGGGACTGCTTGTTTTTCCATTTGATTTTAATGGCATTGCCTCGCAAGGGCGCAATGTGGTGAACCGCCCGCATATTGGTCTTTCCTGGGGCAACACTGTTCTATTGAATCCGCACACCACTCTGGATATACGCATGGGTTACGCCCGGGGCAAGGAAGATAACGCGCCATGGTCCAGCGGTTTCGATCTTGCATCGCTGGGCTTTCCTGCACAATTCACTGGCCTTCTACAAGCCAAAGCGTTTCCTACAATTGGCATTACGGGCTTTACTGGTCTGGCTAATAGTCCTTTGATTAGCGACATTGGACACACGTATTTTCTGCAATCGAATGTGTCGCATCAGCGTGGCAAACACGTTTTAAAAGTTGGGGCAGATATCCGATTCCTGTATGGCAACTTTTTCCGCAACACTAACCCTGGTGGAACTTTCTCATTTTCCAACGCCTGGTCCAATGGCCCTTCTGCGTTGACTCCGACGGCCAATACGGGCTTCCCCATGGCATCGTTCTTAATGGGGCTGGGCGGTGGATCGCTGGATAACAATACGGGCCTGTCCATCCTCAACAAGTACCAGGGATTTTTCCTACAGGACGATTACCGCGTTTCATCGAAGCTGACATTGAACCTGGGGCTGCGCTATGAATATGAGACGCCGCGAACGGAACGTTACGACCGTGCCACTCGTGGTTTTGATCGCACCGCGATCAGTCCTTTGAAAGCACCGGGATTGAATTTGATGGGCGGGTTACTTTACGCCAATCAGGGTGGGCTTGAGCGCGGCATTTACAATACGGATCGCAACAACTTTGCGCCTCGCCTGGGATTTGCTTATTCGTTACGACCCAAGACGGTGCTACGCGGCGGCTATGCGTTGCATTACATCCCAGTGGTTGGTTCAGTGGATCCGGTTGGATTTTCCACTACAACCAGCGTAGTCACTTCGCAAGATGGCTTCACTCCAAAGGATCGGTTAAGTAACCCATTGCCCAACGGATTGGCGGCGTCCACAGGAAACAAGCAAGGGCTGGCCACTTTGGTTGGTCAGAACATATCTTTCGTGGACCCTGGGGACCGCACCCCCATGCTGCACACTTGGAACTTCAACTTGCAACGCGAAGTGTTTTCAAAATCACTTCTTCAAATTGGGTATGTGGGCAGCCGTGGGATCAACATTACTACAGACCCGCAAACAGCCATTGCGGAAAACATCAATCAGGTGCCCACCCAATATCTATCGCTTGGACGTTCCCTATTAGACCCGGTCCCCAATCCATTTCAGGGAGTGATTGCGGTAGGCCAATTGGCCGGGCCTACCGTACAGCGTCAGCAATTGCTGCGCCCGTATCCGCAATTTTTGAATATCACTCGTAATTTGCCAACCTTCGGCAACACCATTTACCATTCGTTCCAAACCAAATTTGAGCAGCGCTTGTGGCATGGTCTGAGTACGATCATGTCCTACACGTTTTCCAAAAACATTGGCGATTTGGGGCCGTATCAGAACAATTATGATCGTCGTGTGGAGCGGGCAGTTACTTCCTTTGACGTGCCGCATCGACTCACTATAACCACTTCCTATGATGTGCCTGTGGGGAAGGGTCGAACATTCCTGGGCAATGTTTCCAAGCCGATGGATTTGATTTTTGGGCAGTGGAACCTGGCGACGTTCAGCACCTTCCAGGCCGGTTTCCCGCTGAGTTTTGGAGTGAATCAGAATACGTTGTTTCTTACCGGAGCAGGCGGGCAGCGTCCCAATGTTACTGGCGATCCTAACGGCGGCATCAGTGGCAGCATCACGGACCGACTGGGTGCTTACTTCAACACTGCCGCTTTCAGTCAACCAGCCGATTTCACATTCGGCAATGTAGGGCAACGGGTCCCCTGGTTACGCAGTCCTGGGATGAACAACGTGAACCTGACACTGACCAAGCAATTTGTGATTTCAGAAAAGTTGAAAGTGAATTTACGTGCGTCCTCTTTTAACTTGGCCAACCATCCAGTGTTTTCCGCACCTAATACTACGTTCGGAGCACTGGGACAGTTTGGACGCATTTCAGGTCAGGCGAACTTGAGCAGGCAAACGGAAGCGGTGCTGCGGATTATTTTCTAGGGGACACCTAGGCGCATTTCGTTTCAACGAGAGTCCCACCAATCGTAAGACCCGTCAGGGTCTCCGCAAGCGATAAGCGGGTGTATGATGGGGCATGAACAATGCCCACTGAATTGAAAATAAAATGGGAGGGAACGGCCCCGGGACTAGCTGAAGGGCGCTTAAGCCTCAGTGCGTTCGGAGAGCCACTAAAGTTACTCCTGGCTTCTTTGCGAAGAATCGCTACGAATAAGGTTAGTGATGACATTGAAGAGAGCAACGTGGGACGTTTTGCGAAAGAGGCCAAGCAGTTAGATATTGAAATCACTGATTTGGTAAAGGAGTCGTCTGGATTTGATAGCCTAATCACTTTCACGGACCCGTACTCCGTTGAATCGTCGCTTCTTGCTTCTCTCCAGGAAAAAGTAGGCAGGGAACTGCTTGAGGCTATTGATGACGAAAGGCAGGGGGTTCTTAGGAACAGTGGAGTGAGGAGGTACCTACAGTCTCTTCCTAAAGGTATAGCGAAGCAAACCTACGCGTTACATAGAAACGGCACTACGCTCAAAGAAGTTTCGTTTACATCCACCTCCATTTCCGATGTTCCTCCCGAGTTGCCTTTCATCGCAAATTATATTGGGCAGGTAGTGGGGCTTGGATTTGAGCCAGGGAAGCTTGAGGTAAAGATCAAAACAGATAGGGCAGTGGTTCATGTTTCAGCCACGGCAAAGCAAGTGGAATCGGCTCTAAACCTCAGGCATTCCACTGTAAGGGCAGTTGTTGTATCCGCTGAAACTGGACAGCGGCTATTGTTCATTCAAGATGTTAATGATCCTGTTTATAAATCAACAAGGGATGCTGCTATCTATGAACGATGGAATGAATTGTTAGTGAGATTAGCACAATAATGCAGCCATGGGACCATCTAATCACTTACGACGGCGTCTTGGGCTTGCATAGTGAACTGATTAGTAGGTTTGGTGGGGATGCTACACCAACGCCCAAGACCGGGTGCGTGGAGGGAAGCCTTGGGGCTGCTTGGAACGTAGAACTATATCAAGACAACGAAGGCGGCCAGGAGGGTCTTTGCTTTGCTGGTTGCCTTCTTTTTTATTTGGCGATGAATCATTGTTTTACCGATGGCAACAAGCGAGTAGCATGGGCTTCATGCATGGAAGCCATTCGTTGTATGGGTCTTACGATTAACGCCACTACTGATGAGGCTGAAGAGTTTGTTTTAGGCTTAATTACAAAGGATGGGAGCAAAGCTACGGATGTTTCAAGGTGGTTGGCTGAAAGGCTAGAGCAACTTCCAGAGGCCGCACCTCTCCAGTGAAAGGAGCCAAGCAGGATTATTGGTCAATCCATAGGCGAATGCTTGGGTTCCCGTGCCCATCGTTGAAAATCATTTGTTTCCGATGCTCCAAATGGGATTTGACGGCGTCTTTGCTGCCGGGAAAAAAGGGGTCGCCGTCGGCCCATTCTATTAGGCAGGCGTCGCGCTTTTCGGCTCGTTGAACGGCGCGGGCTTGTTCGCTGACGGGCAATGGATTCAGCCACCATTGATCCGCTGCGCTATCTACAAAATACTTTCCAGCGCCTAACGCATTCAGGTTGTCGCTGAACCCCCAATCCAAGGCGTAGACTCCACCTTTGCAAACACCTGGCTGCTGAAGGTAGGCCACTACTTTGGTGGATGCATCGGTCCATTCGCGACGTGGGCCATTGGATTTTGCGGCAACAAAGTATGGGTGCCAAGCGGCAATTTGTAGAAGCAATACGCAAGCTGCTGTGGTGATGAAAATCCAGCGGGGCCATCGCAATGGTTGCAGTGCTGTGCAGATGAAGCAGGAAAGGAGAGGCCAGACAAGCATGTGATGATGCGCCGACCCGCCAGCGCCCGTGGTGAATAACATCAGCGTAAGCGGGATGGCCATTGCCAGTGCAAAGAAGCCGGTGATGCGGCGTGGATGTGTGATGGCAGCCAGCATTACGAGCAGCAGAAAGATCAGCAATCCCACTTGGCCGGGCCGCGCATCGGTGCGGAACAGATACGAAAGCATAGCCGACCCATCGAGCGTGCCGCGCAAGGCCATCACCTTGTCATACAACCCTCCGGAACTTAA
>JAYWBH010000522.1:0-12721 GCA_043781815.1 Bryobacterales bacterium
GCAAATGGACTGAAACCCATGGCCTGTTGTTGTACTTCTGGCGTCAGCAAAACTGCTTTATGAAAGAGTGATCCGCCATGCACAATGCGATGCGCAGCAATGTCCGGAACCATCGGCAACGCCGCCGTCAACTGACGCAGAATTGTGGAGACATCAGGATTAGGAATTTCCGATTCCTGCAGCTTTCCGTCAGCAGTGGAAATGGTCAGCCGCGCCGCAACTTGTTTGCGCGACCAATCTGCATGGGCCTGCCAAACAGGCTTTTGCGATTCACCTGCCCAATCAAACAAGTGGCATTTCAAACTGCTGGAACCGGCGTTCAATACTAAAATCTTCATGCTTCCAGTTACAGCTTCAGCAGTGTCCGCAGACGTTTTGTCTGCACCCGACTCACCGGCACTTCCGTTTGCCGCTTATCGTCCATCTTTAATTGAAATGTACTCTTAAACCAGGGGATTACTTCACGAATTCGATTAATATTCACTAGCCAGGAACGGTGTACCCGCCAGAATTGTTCCGCATCCAAACTGGATTGCAGCTCTTCCATGGTGGCGTAATTTGTCTCACCTTCAACTCCTGCCGCGACCACCGAAATTACTCCATCATCAATCCGCGCATAAATAATTTCCTGCGCGTCAATAATGTAATGGCGACCTTCTTTGCGCACCAGAATCTTGGCTCGTTGCGGCGCAGTTGGCCGGGATGTTTCATTCGTTTCTGCTATGGCCGCTTCCGCAACACGATTTCTTTCAGCCACCACACGACGCGCCCGTTCAATGGTCTGCGCCAAACGTTCTTTCTCAATGGGCTTCAATAAATAGTCAGTGGCTTCCTGGTGGAACGCTTCCACAGCATAGCTTTCGTAAGCCGTCGCCATCACAAAATAAGGAAGGGTGGCGTTCTTTTCCCGTAAGCGACGAATCACTCCAATGCCGTCAAGCCCAGGCATTTCTACGTCCAGGAACACCAGGTCTGGCTCAGAGTTCTCGATAAGGTTTACAGCGTCTAATCCGTTCTCTGCTGTGGCAATTATTTCAATATCTGGAAAATCACGAAGAAGGAACAGCAACTCATCACGAGCCAATAATTCATCATCGACGACTACTGTGGAAATCGTCGAAATTGTCGCGCGAACGGGCATGACAGTGATAGTATAACATTGAGCCGGATTTTCACTTCAACCTTAAGCCCCTAATTAGGAGTTACTCTAGATTGCCACAAAAATCAAATGTGCAGATTGCGCCCGCCAAGGGAAAACTGGGGATTCTTATCCCTGGAATTGGGGCCGTCAGCACCACATTCATTGCCGGTGTAGAAGCAGTGAAACGCGGATTAGGGGAACCAGTCGGTTCTCTCACGCAGCTAGCGACCATTCGTTTAGGGAAGCGGACCGATAACCGAACCCCTAAAATAAAAGACTTCGTTCCTCTTGCAGATTTGAAAGATCTGGTCTTCGGTGGTTGGGACATTTACGAAGATAACGCCTACGAAGCCGCTACCAATGCCAAGGTTTTAGATAAGGAAATTCTTCTAAAGGTGAAAAAACCGTTAGAAGCAATTCGCCCCATGACGGCCGTATTCGATCAGGAATACGTGAAGCGTATCAATGGTCCCAACGTTAAAAAAGCCAAGACCAAGATGGACAAGGCCAAAATGTTAATGGCCGACATCGCCAATTTCAAGAAGGATCATAAGTGCGCCCGCTTGGTGATGATCTGGTGCGGTTCCACCGAAGTATTTATTCGGGCTTCTCAAGTCCACTCCTCCATCAAAGAATTTGAAGCAGGCTTGCGCAACAACGATCCGATGATCGCCCCTAGTCAAATTTATGCATATGCCGCCATCATGAGCGGTGTGCCATTTGCCAATGGTGCTCCCAACTTGACTCACGATATTCCTGCTCTGTTAGATCTGGCCCGTGAGCGTGGTGTTCCCATCTGCGGCAAAGATTTCAAAACTGGACAGACTTTTTTAAAGACTCTGTTGGCACCTGGTTTCAAAGCTCGTATGTTGGGTGTGGAAGGCTGGTTCTCTACCAATATTCTGGGCAATCGCGATGGCGAAGTGCTGGAAGATCCAGGTAGTTTTAAGACCAAAGAAGAGACCAAACTCAGCGTGCTGGAACAGATTCTGCAGCCCGATCTGTACCCCATGCTGTACAAAAATCTTTACCACGCAGTTCGCATTAACTATTACCCGCCCCGTGGCGACGCAAAAGAAGGCTGGGATAACATTGATATCTTCGGCTGGCTGGGCTATAAGATGCAAATCAAAGTGGATTTTCTGTGCCGCGATTCTATTCTGGCCGCACCTTTGGTGTTGGATCTTGTGCTGTTTCTGGATCTGGCCCAACGCGCAGGCATGAAGGGTATTCAAGAATGGCTGTCGTTCTATTTCAAAGGTCCAATGACGGCCCCTGGTCTATATCCTGAGCATGATATTTTCATCCAACTGATGAAGCTGAAGAACACCCTGCGTTGGATGCAAGGCGAAGATTTAATTACCCACTTAGGGAATGAGTATTACGACTAACTGATAGAGAGTATTTTTCCGTAAATGAAAGTATTAGTAATAGGCGGCACTCTCTTCATCGGTCGGACACTAGTTCAGGAATTAGTGAAATCCGGTCATGAAGTAACAGTGCTTCATCGCAAATCCGAGCACGACCTGGGCAAGAAAGTTCTCAATCTGCAGGCAGATCGTAATGACGCGGCGCAGATAAAAGCCGCTTTAACGGGCAAGAACTTTGAGGTTGTGTTTGACAACGTGTACGATTGGGAACGCGGCACCACCTCGGCCCAAGTAGAAGCTTGCGCCCGGGCAGCATCCGGTGATTCCCTCAAGCGTTACGTGTTCCTATCCAGCGTGGCCGCCTACGCCGATGGTTTGAATCACTACGAAGGCGATGCACTGGCCGCTGAAAATCACCCCGACGTCTACATGCGCAATAAAGCCATGACCGAACGGATGCTGTTCCGGCTTCATCAAAGGCATCAATTCCCGGCAGTCACGTTACGCCCTGCTTACATTTACGGTCCAGGCAATCCGTATTATCGGGAAGCATTTTTCTGGGATCGCATTCGCGATGGACGTCAGGTAATTGTGCCCAGTGACGGTCGTCGGCTAATGCAGTTCGTTTTTGTTAAGGACTTGGTGCAGGCCTGTCTGCAAGCCATGAATGAACCAGCAGCAGTGGGCCATGCCTTCAACATTGCAACGCCAAAACCTCAAACTCAAAATGACCTGGTGCAAGCTTTGGCCGATACAGCGGGTAAGAAAGTTGAAATCATCCGCATCCCCCGCGAACGAATTCTTCGAGCAGGCGGGCATCCTCTGGGTCCGCAACTCTATTTCGGAATTTATTTCGACATGCCTCCCATCACCATGTTGGTGACCAAAGCACAGCGCGTATTGAAATTCAAACCTACCGATTTCCCAACCGGCATGAAAGAAACGTATAAGTGGTGGAAAGCCCACAACCACTTCCCACCGCCAAATTACGCGTTTGAGGATTCGCTGCTATCGAAGCTGGCAGAGTTAACAGCCCGCCAAGTCCACGCCTAAAGTTAGTGGGACATGCTTCCTAGCTTGTCCATTTCATCTTGAAATTTCACCGGCGGCAAATAGCCCCCGCATGGCCAAACCACGCCGCTGAATGTTATCCTCTGTGCTATGCATCGCTTCCCATTGGCCGCACTTTTGCTCAGTAGTCTTATCTTCGCCGAAGGTACTTATCAACGCCCTCCCAAAGAAATCTTAGATGTTCTTAACGCGCCCCGAACAGGCAACGTTTCGGTAAGTCCTACCCACACTCATCTATTAATTGAAACGGTTGTTAGTAATCCAACAATTGCCGATATCGCCAAGCCTATGCTGCGTCTGGCAGGCTTTCGCATTGATCCCGCAACCAATGGCCGCCATCTTACCAGTTACATCACCGGCCTCTCCATCAAACCAATTAGTGCCAAGCCGATGAGTGCTTCTGCTGAAATCAAAATCGCACTGCCAGCCAATGCCAAGATCTCTTCCCCACGTTGGTCTGCTGATGGCAAACATATCGCCTTCATCAACGCTGCGGCCAATGTCACTGAGCTCTGGGTCATCGACGTTGCAGAAGGCAAAGCCCGCAAGCTTGCCGGAGTTGCCGTAAATGCCGCTATCGAAAATCCCCTGCCGCTCACCGCCGCACCTTTCGATTGGATGCCAGATCAACATACGCTCCTCGTCAAACTCGTCCCCACCGAACGAGGCCCAGCACCCACCGAACCTTCCGAACCGCCTGGTCCCGCAGTGCAGGAAAGCTCCGGTAAAGCAGCGCCTGTGCGCACCAATCCAGACATGCTGCGTAACCCTTACGATGAACAATTGTTCAGTTACTACGCAACTTCTCAGCTCGCTTATGTAGATACGAACTCGGGTAAAATTGCGCTCATCGGAAAGCCGTCCATCTTCTTGAATGTGGACCCTTCCCCCGATGGCAATTACCTACTGGTGACCCGACTCAGTAAACCATTCTCTTACCTCTACCCCGCCACATCCTTCCCCAGATCAATAGAAATTCTCAACACGAAAGGAACAGCCGTTTATACCGTTGCCAACCTTCCCCTGGCTGATCGCGTTCCCATTGAAGGTGTCTCCACCGGACCTCGCGGCACTCGTTGGATTCCTACCGAACAAGCCGCCATCGTTTGGACCGAAGCACTGGATGGGGGCAATCCGAAAGAGAAAGTTCCCAATCGGGATAAGTTGATGACTTACAGATTGAATAAGTCGCCTATGGAACTTGCCAAGACAGAACATCGCTTACAGAGCGTTGCCTTTGCTGGCAATGGGGCACTTTGGATCACTGATTATGACCGCACTCGTAAGTGGATTCGCACTGTCGAAATGAAGGGTACAGATTCCCATGAATTATTCGCACGCAACCAGCAGGATCATTATAAGGACCCTGGACTTCCTGTAACTCAAACCACACCCAACGGTCAAAGGGTCATTGAAACCGACGGAGATTTCGTATTTCTCCACGGTCAGGGTGGGTCCTCCACAGGAGACCGCCCGTTCTTAGATCGCATGAATACAGCAACTCTAAAGAAAGAGCGGCTGTTTCAATCCGCTGAGGATAAGTTTGAAAATTTCGTTGCCCTTCTTTCCAACGACGGATCCAAAATTCTGATCAGTCGCGAAAGCCCTACCGAACCGCGTAACTACTTCATTCGTGAAAGTAGCGGCAAGCTAACGGCTGTTACTGATTTTCCTGATCCCACACCTCAGTTACGTAAGATCAAAAGTCAGTTAGTAACTTACAAACGTCCCGATGGCGTGCCACTCTCATTCACACTCTACTTACCGCCAGATTACAAACCGGGTACTCGATTGCCCGCAGTTGTCTGGGCTTATCCCGTTGAATTTAACGATGCCTATACTGCCGGGCAAGTAACTGGATCAACCAACCACTTCACGTCCATCACCGGCATGTCGCATCTATTTTTCTTGTTACGCGGCTACGCAGTTCTGGACAACACGGCAATGCCAGTGGTGGGCGATCCGGAAACGGTCAACAACACATACATTGAACAAGTGGTTGCATCAGCCAAAGCAGCAATAGACAAGGCCGCAGAGATGGGCGTCATCGACCCGAACCGTGTCGGAGTTGGCGGCCACAGTTACGGAGCTTTTATGACCGCTAATCTACTTGCTCATTCCAATTTGTTCAAGGCAGGCATCGCCCGCAGTGGAGCATATAACCGCACGCTCACTCCCTTTGGATTTCAATCGGAAAGGCGAACTCTCTGGGAAGCTCGCGATATCTACATGGGAATGTCTCCGTTCATGGCCGCTGACAAAATCAAGACCCCCATCTTATTCACGCATGGCGAAGCAGATAATAATCAGGGCACATTCCCCATTCAATCGGAACGAATGTATCAAGCGGTACGCGGCAATGGAGGAACAGCGCGCCTGGTCATGCTGCCCCATGAATCGCACGCATATTCCGCCAGAGAATCCATTGAACATGTTTTGTTTGAAATGATCAGTTGGTTCGATAAGTACGTGAAAGGCGCCGAGTAACCACTTACACAAAACGCCAAAGCGTTCCCAAGCGATAGTAAAGGAATATTTCCTTATCATTCAACCACTTCGCTTTTAGGACCATCCTTAGCATGATGGCCTCAGTGCTATTGTGGCATCAGGAAGAAACAACGCTGGCCAGCGATCTTCTCAACAGTAAGTCCGCGCGCGGCAATTTTGGATAACCGGCTGTCTCAATGTTAGATAACTCTTAGCACTTAGTAAGTTGTGGCGATCGAAAGGTGCCGCTGTGAGTCAGCTAAGCTACCGTGGTGGGTAGCCAAAGAGACGAAAGCAAAAAGACAGCCGGAAATCCAGTCCAATAAATGCCGAGCTATGCCCTTCCCCAATGTGTTACCGAACGTATGTGTTACAGAGCCGTGACCGCGAGGGAGCGGTCTTTTAAACACAGGTCATCCCAACAACTAAGTGGGATTGGCATCCTTGCCAACCAACGTCAGTGCCAGCGCCTTGGCTCCACGAAGATCCGTCTTCCCAGTGCCCAGGCTAGGAATCGCATCAATGGCATAGTAATTCTCTTTCTTAGGAATCCACAGCGCAGGCAATTCACTTTCGGAAAGCTTCTTCCACAACTCCAACGGCACAATCTCCGAACCAGAATACAACACCACTAACCGTTCGCCCCGCACCTCATCCGGGATGCTGGTCACGTGACACAGCGCATCGCCCAGCACAACATGCAACGCTTCTTCCACTTTCAAATGTGGCACCATCTCACCGCCAATCTTGCTGAACCTTGCCAACCGGTCCGTGATTTTCAAAAAGCCTTCTTCGTCCATCACCCCAATGTCACCAGTAATGTAAAAGCCATTCCACATCGCTCT
Source organism: Bryobacterales bacterium (assembly GCA_043781815.1). GTDB lineage: Bacteria > Acidobacteriota > Terriglobia > Bryobacterales > Bryobacteraceae > JANXSF01. The sequence goes on from JAYWBH010000522.1 coordinate 6,915, forward strand.
TGAAGTCAACTCCGGCTGACCAACGTAACCAGCCATCAAGCTGGGGCTCTTCACCAACAACAAACCCTCAGACCCTGTTTCCACTGGCTCAAATGTATCTGGATCGACAACTTTCACCACCGTGCCAGGAATAGGACAACCCACCGTTCCTGTCTTATGACCTTTTTGTGCATTGGCAGAGTCAATGAAATCAGGAACGTTCAGGCTGATCACCGGAGACATTTCCGTGCAGCCATAGCCTTCCATAACTTCCACACCGTACTTTTCACGAAACCCTTGCGCAACTGATTCCCGCAGCTTTTCTGCCGCAACAATCACCCAACGCAAATGGGCGAACTGCTCCTTCGTGACCTTCCGCAAATACCCAGTACAGAACGTCGGCGTCGACACCAGAAATGTGGCTCCATGCTTTTCCGCCATCTCGCCCACAATCTTGGAATCCATCGGCGAGTAATGATAGACCGCTTTGAACGCCTTCAACAAAGGAAACCACATGGTGCAACAGTAGCCGAACGAATGGAACAATGGCAGTGCGCCCAACAGGCAATCGCTTTCGTTAACCGGAAATACTTGTGCCGTGGCTCGCAGGTTAGACAGCACATTGAAGTGCGTCAACTGCACACCCTTGGGGACACCCGTACTGCCACTGGAGAAAATCACCGTGGCAATGTCATCCGGCTTTGCTGCACACAATGTTCGCGCAGAATTTAGACGAGCTCGTAAAGCTGCCTTGGCTTTGTCCCATGCCGTGAACTTTGTCATCAACTCATCAAAGAAAACCATCCCCGGCCGCTCAGTAATTTTGGCTTTCTCAATAAAAGCTTTCGTTGTGAAGATTGTCTTCAACCCACATAACTCGCTGCTCACATCCAACAGATCAGGACCAGTTGTGTAGTTCAAATTCACCGAGGTGCGTGCCGCAAACGATACACCCAAGTTAGCCAACACTCCGCCCACCGAAGCAGGCAATAGCAAGCCAATGCGTTCCTCACCAGGCTTTTCACGGTCCAACCAATTGCCAATCAGCAAGGCTGCAATCAAACATTCCCCATAGGTCAACTGCTTATCCGATGAATCGGCAATCGCAATGCGCTTCCAGTTACGACGAGCCGTAATCACAAACTGCACCGGCAGCACGTCACTTGCTTCCTTCCTCTCAGTCCACGCCGTCGAACCCAACTCCGCAATCACGTCCCGCAGTTTCACTGGGCTGATGTTCGCGTCCAGTGGTTCCCCATAATAGATACCCAACTTCTTGCGCCACGGTCGGCTCCAATTGGCGAATGATGCACCGCGCAAAACAGAAAAGGGCATATCCAGTGTTCTGTCCAGCCATACTGGAATAATTGGTGCGTTCGTCCCTTCCACAATGCGTTCAAACCCCCGTTGAAAGGGCAGTAAATTACCAGTACGCGAAAGCGACCCTTCTGGAAATATTCCCACCAACTCGCCGGATTGCAATTCGCGTTTGCCAGCTCGCAGAGATTCAATCACATCCCGTTTCGAATTTTGTGAAACAGGGATCGACTTGAACGCCTTGAAGAACCAATGGCCCCAACTGGACTCATAGTAGGGTCGCCAAACCATCCAACGGATGAACCGTGGCGTGGCGACGCCGGTGAGGATGGTATCAATAAACGAAGTGTGGTTAGAAATCAACATGGCCGGGCCCGTGGAAGGTACGTGTTCCCTGCCCACCGCCTTCACGTCGAACATTGTGTTCAACCAGGCACGGAAAGCAAAGCGCATCACCAGTTCCGGCATCAAATAGATCACCGCTAGCGACGCCACCAGTTCCATTAGTCCCACGCTTGCAAAAATCCAGCGGGGAGGCAGTTGCAAAACTTCGTTGAGCAGGTAATACAAACCACTTGCTGAAATCACGCCCAGCATGTTGTAAAAGTTGTTAGTAGCAATCAGTCGACCCTTTTCCGTAGGGTCTGGCTTTTCCTGCAAGTAGGCATTTAACGGAACAATAAACAGCCCGCCAGCCAAGCCAATCATCACCAGCCAGATTGCAGCCCAAGTGAACGAAGTAGCCCCGCTGAGGGCCATTGCAAACAGGCCCATAAGAATGGACCCAAGCGGCACCATGCCCAGTTCCACGTAGTCCCCACTGATCTTTCCAGCGATCACCGATCCAATGCCAATGCCCACCGCCAGCGCCGCAGCCAGCAGCCCCGCGTCAGATTCGCTAACCCCCAGAGTCAACCGGCTGAACATCAACATGTTCATTTGAAATAGTGCGCCAACAAACCAGAAGAAGCTGATGCCCACAACAGTCAGCCAAAGTGTGCGCTGGCCCGCCATCCGTTTTGTGCCGTCCACAATTTCTGCAAACGGATTCCAATGCACCCGTCCGGTTGCCCCGCTGGCTTGGACCTTGGGAATTCCCAGACTGGTTAATGAACCAATCAGAGCCAGCACAAGCAACACGCCGCCCATTTTCATCGGTTCTAATTTCCAGTGCTCATAGAGCATGGTGCCAAGGCTGGCCCCCAGCACAATGGCGGCGAAGGTAGTCATTTCCAACAGTCCGTTGGCCCGTGCTAAATCCGATTCCGGCAGCATCTCCGGAAGAATGCCGTACTTGGCGGGACTGAAGAAATTCGCTTGGATCGCCAGTAGAAACAACACCACCAGCAAGTACTCAATGCGTCCGTTGACCAATGCGCCAATGCCCACCAGCATGATTACGATTTCAAATGCTTTGGTTGAAATCAGAACGCGAGTCTTTGAGAATCGGTCAGCCAGTTGCCCAGACCATCCTGCAAACAACAGGAATGGAATAACAAAGACTGCACCTGCCAAGGCCAGCCACTTGCCTTTTTCGGCAGCCATTTCCACGGCCACCACGCTGACGATCATTTTATAAACGTTGTCGTTAAACGCACCCAGAAATTGGGTCCAGAGGAAACATTGGAATCCGCCGTTTTTGAGAAGTCTGCTATAGCTTGAATTTGCCATGGAATTGTTTAATGCACGGGAAGAGCCAAGCGCACTTGGATATCTTCCCACGTATTTATATGGGCTTGCAGGATTCCTTTGAATAATGCCGTGTACACAAAATGATGAGGAGTGACATAAAATGTATCCATGACTCTTTGGACACCAGCCGAACGGAACTTTCTGGATGCTGTGGCTCGCTTGGCTTACGCCAACCCTTTTTTACCCGAACGCATTGAACTGGAAAAGATCGCCTTAGGCAAACAGTTTGTTCCTGTTGCATTGTTCTGGAGCAGTTCCCCTTCAGACCCTGAAGCCGTCAGTCCCAATGTTTGGAAGATTGCCGAAAAACTGGAGCCGTTGCTTGCCCGATCCCGTGACCGTATCGCTGCTGCCACCGATCTATCGAATGTTGATGCCGCGCTGTACGAAGCCGCCGTCCATAATTTGCTCTACCAACGCTGCTACCCGGAGTTCGTTGCAAGCGGCCGCACACGATGGGGCTTTTATAAAAAGTTCCTTTCCGATTGGGATTTCTTCTTTCACATCCCAGGCAAGCGGTTTGAAACGCAGTTGCAACCGGCGCACGTGTTCGCCTGCTTTTGGCATATCCAACGGGCGTTTCATCACATTTTTGACGGCATCATCGGCAATTCGCTGCCTGCCGCAAAGTTACGGGCCAGCGTCTGGGAGTCTGTATTCACGCACGACATGCACCGCTACCGGCGGTCACTCTATAAAAAGATGGCCGAATTTCCAACGCTTATTACCGGACCTTCAGGGAGCGGCAAAGAGATTGTGGCCAGGGCTATAGCCGGTTCACGATACGTTGCCTTCAACCCCACTCGTATTAGTTTTGAGGAGCCCAAAGATGGTCTTCGAGAGGAGCTTTTTCACGCCATCAACATGGCTGCACTTTCTCCGGCACTGATCGAATCGGAATTATTCGGCCATCGCCGCGGAGCATTTACTGGAGCTGTTGGAGATCGAAAAGGGTATCTGGAATCCTGTCCGCTCACTGGGTCAATTTTTCTGGACGAACTCGGCGAAATGGATTTTGGTCTGCAAGCGAAGCTGCTGCGCGTGCTGGAGACCAGAACCTTTCAGCCCGTTGGGGACGTCGTATCGCGCAAATTTGAGGGCAAGCTGATTGCTGCAACCAACCGTGACCTGGGGGCGGAAATCGTCAAAGGAAACTTTCGGGAAGACCTGTATTACCGGCTTTGCGCGGATCGAATTGAAGTGCCTGCGTTGGCTGAACAGTTGAAAGACAGGCCAGAGACTTTACGGGAACTGGTGCTATACATGGCCCGTCGTGCTGCTGGTGAAGACGCGGAAGCTTTGTCGCAGCAGGTGGATGCTTGGATCAAGAAGGAACTGCCTGCTAACTATTTGTGGCCGGGGAACTACCGCGAGTTGGAACAATGTGTGCGGAACATTTTGATTCGTCGCACCTACAAGCCATTGGAACAGACAAGGCCCGTCACGGAAGATATTTTTTATCAGCGGATGAGCCGCTGTGAAGTGACTGCAGCGGAGGTGTTGGGGTTTTATTCCACCTTGGTATATTCCGAATGTGGCAGCTATGAAGAGACTGCCAAGCGCATAGATTTAGACCGTCGCACAGTGAAGCGTCACGTTAATGGGCACTCAACGCGCTAAAAAATAAATCCTTGAAAAGCTCCGCACGTGCGCCGATTGCCACCTTTGCGTTGTGCGATAACCCAGGCGATGCCTGCGAGCGGCCTTCTTCGGGCTTATCTCGCTTAATGCGAATGGTCAGGTTTTCCGAAATCAAAACGCGAGGATCAATCAAGGCCACAGCAGCCAGCGGGTCCCATGCCTGGTAGATGCCCTGTTGCACCAAATCTTTTTCGCTCAGCAGCAATTGCAGCACGGTTTCCCCCAGCTTGTTCTTTTTCAATTGCTCCAATTCTTTTAGAAACTCCGGACCAATGGGGACACGGCTAGTGGCGTCCAACGGGACCAAACGAACAGGGAGCCCAGCGTTGATAACTCGTTCAGCAGCCAGCGGATCAATAAAGAAATTCCATTCCGCTGAAAGATTGTCGGTCTTGAAAAAACCTCCATCACCCAGATTCCCTTGAACTCGAACAGCACCACCCATGATCACCAGGTTCTGAATTACCTTTGCGGCGTTCTTTGATCCCTCAAGTCCTTCGGCAAGATTAGTAAGTGGACCCAACGCCAGAATCACTACGGGTCGCTTGGTTTCCTTCAACCGCTTCTTCAAAAACTCCGCAGCAGTCTGTTTTTGCGGACTGCTTTTCGGCGCTGGAAGTTTTAGTTCAGACAGGTTGTCGGAGGTTTCGCGCCAAGCTTTGGGAAATTCTGCTGATCCCGCAAGCGGCGTGTTCCGACCAATATAAACCGGCACATCCCCTTTACCGGCGAGTTCCAAAAGACGGATCACGTTAGCCGCTCCACGATCCACGTGAGCCAGTCCATTGGCTATTGTAATGGCCTCAATTTTCACATCGGGCTGAGCCAGCAGGTAAGCAATGGCCATCATGTCATCCACGCCACAATCCGTGTCGATAATCACTGGAGCGTTCAATGCAGCAAGCAGTAGAAATGGAATCATAGTTTCTTATCGAGTAACACTGCTACAAAATCAGGCTCACTGGCGGCCAAAACATTTTTAGGAATGTAGCAGTAGCCATTGTCGCCCCATTGCGATCCCCAGGAATTTTTCACCGTATAGAAATTGCCAGTGTAGCCGCACAAAAGCATGGCATGCCGTCCATGCATGCCGCTGGGTTCTTCCGCTGCATCCACACTTCCTGCGCGTCCAACTTCGGAAAAGCGCGGACCAGTGTTCATGGAAAGTTGCACTGGAC
>JAYWBH010000523.1:0-12716 GCA_043781815.1 Bryobacterales bacterium
TACACTGGAGAATCTTTTAGCTTTTGATCGCCCCATCAACTGGGCCGAACACGCCACTGTTGGCGCACCGTTTTTGGCACCTGGCAAAACTGTTGTCGACGCATCGGTAGGCCGTTGCCAGGCACGCCCAGTTGATCCCCAACCCATCCGTCGACTTTCACCAGGCAAAGAATTTACCTATCCAATGGGGCCAACCAAGGACGGCGGCACTATTGACCTGCGCGGTGTTCCCGACCCGCCGAACTCGCTAGACCATACCGGCTGCACCGTAGATCCTACGCGCACCTTCGGTTTTGTTACAGTTCTGAATCTGGAAAAGGAAATGCTGATCGGCTATTTTTTCCGTCGCGAAGAATATCCATGGTTGCAGGAGTGGATGAACTATCCTGCATCCGGTGCCCTTTCCCGAGGCATTGAATTTGGCACGCAACCGTTCGACGTCCCACGTCGTCAGACCATAGAAATGGCCAGGATGTTCGACGTGCCCACCTACCGCTGGCTTCCAGCGCGCGCCGCTATTAAGTCACGATTTCTTATGTTCTTCACGGCGGTTCCTAAAGGCTTCACCAAAGTGGATGATGTGACTTTGAGCAACGGCAAGCTGACCATCATTGATAAGAAAGCAAGCAAGCAAGTGGTACTGAATGCATCGCAAGCAGGGATGTAGTGATACTGGTAGAAGATGAAAGCCTTAGTCAAAAGCAAAGCTGAAGTTGGCCTGTGGGTGGAAGATGTGCCCAAGCCCACCATTGGCATTAACGATGTCCTCATCAAAGTGCTGCGCACTGGCATTTGCGGCACGGATCTGCACATTTACAATTGGGACGAATGGTCGCAACGCACCATTCCCGTGCCCCTGGTGATCGGCCACGAATTCGTCGGTCAAATCGTCGCTACCGGATCGAACGTCATCGATTTTCACGCTGGGGAAATTGTCAGTGGCGAAGGGCATGTGGTGTGCGGTCGATGCCGCAATTGCATGGCAGGCCGACGCCATCAATGTGCCCATACGCAAGGCGTGGGCGTCAATCGTGCAGGCGCTTTTGCCGAATATATTGCGCTTCCCATGACCAATGTCTGGAAGCATCACGACGGCATCAACCTGGACGTCGCCGCTATTTTCGACCCCTTTGGCAACGCGGTTCACACTGCCTTGATGTTCCCCGTTCTGGGTGAAGATGTGCTGATCACTGGCGCTGGTCCTATTGGCATCATGGCTGCCGCAGTCGTTCGCCAGGCAGGTGCGCGGCATGTGGTCATCACCGATATCAACGAACATCGTTTAGAGCTGGCTCGCAAGATGGGTGTAGATCTTGCCTTGAACGTCAAGACGGCAACTTTGGCCGAAGCGCAAGCGCAGTTGAACATGCACGAAGGGTTCGATGTGGGCCTGGAAATGTCGGGTAACGCGGCCGCTTTTCGCGATATGTTAGCCAATATGGCCCATGGTGGACGCATCGCTATGCTGGGAATTCCTCCCGGTGAAATGGCCATCAATTGGCATACTGTGGTTTTCAACATGCTGACGATTCGCGGAGTCTATGGTCGTGAAATGTATGAGACCTGGTACAAGATGAGTGTGCTGCTGGAATGCGGATTGAACCTGGAACAGGTCATCACACATCGCTATCCGTGGACAGAATTTGAGCAAGGGTTTGCAGCCATGAAGTCGGGCACGTCAGGGAAAGTAATTTTGGAATGGAGCCAGTTGTAATGTACGGCGAATTTCAGGATCACGTCCGCAACACTTTGACAGAAATTACCGCCGCTGGATTGGCCAAACCAGAGCGGGTGATTAGCACGCCGCAAAGCGCCCACATTGAAACCTTGTCCGGGCAGAAGGTGCTGAACCTTTGCGCCAATAATTACCTTGGTCTGGCTGACCATCCAGCAGTGATTGCCGCAGCCCATCAGGCGTTGGACCGTTGGGGCTATGGCATGGCTTCTGTTCGCTTCATTTGCGGAACCCAAGCCGTTCACAAGCATTTGGAACAGGCCATTAGCGCATTCCTCGGCACGGAAGATACCATCTTGTACGGATCCTGCTTCGACGCCAATAGCGGACTTTTTGAAACGCTGCTGAGCGCTGAAGACGCCATTATTTCCGATGAATTAAATCACGCTAGCATCATTGACGGTGTGCGTCTGTCAAAATCGCATCGCTTGCGCTATCGCAATAGCGACATGGCCGATCTTGAATTGAAGCTCACTGAATCCGCTGGTGCACGTTACCGGATGATCGCCACTGACGGTGTATTTTCCATGGATGGCTACATCGCCAATCTATCTGCTATTTGCGACTTGGCCGACAAGCACAAGGCACTGGTGATGGTGGACGATTCGCACGCTGTTGGTGTTTTAGGCGCTACAGGCCGAGGTTCCATTGAACATTGTGGCGTGATGGGTCGCGTGGACATGATCACTGGCACGCTAGGCAAGGCACTGGGCGGGGCCAGTGGCGGCTACACCAGCGGACGTCGTGACATCATCGCATTGCTGCGCCAACGTTCGCGCCCCTATCTATTTTCAAATTCACTGGCACCCACCATCACTGGTGCTTCGCTGGCTGTGTTGGAACTGTTAACCACGTCGTCTGCACTTCCTGCAAAGCTTCAGGAAAACACGCGATTCTTCCGTCAACGGATGACCGGCCTTGGCTTCAACATATTGCCCGGGGAACATCCCATTGTTCCCATCATGCTGGGTGACGCTGCGTTGGCTGCGCGCATGGCCGATAGGATGTTAGAAAAAGGTGTGTACGTGATCGGCTTTTCTTACCCGGTGGTTCTCCAGGGAAAAGCTCGCATTCGGACTCAAGTATCCGCTGCGCATTCCATGGAAGATTTGGAATTTGCGGCAACTAAGTTTGCTGAAGTGAAAACGGAATTAGGAATTTAGGCGTAACGCCTTGATCATCGCCTCAAGCGCTTTGCTACGATGGCTAACCAGTAACTTTTTCTCAGCCGGAAATTGCCCAAACGTTGCGCTAAACGGTTCGAAGTAAAACAGAGGATCGTAGCCAAACCCTTCCGTCCCGCCCCCGTCGTCATCCGTGATGCGGCCTTCCACCTCACCTCGCCACATGCCTTTCACTTCCCCAGCTTCCGCTAAGGCAATGACGCAAACAAAGCGTGCTGTCCTGTTGTGGACCCCGCGCATCTGCTCCGACAGAAGTTGATTGTTGGCTGCGTCCCCGGCATGCTCTCCAGCAAAGCGGGCCGAGTAAACCCCGGGAGCTCCCTGCAAAGCATCCACAGCAAGCCCTGAATCATCAGCAAACAGCGGTCCTGAAGCGAATTGAGAATAGTAGACAGCCTTTAAAGCCGCATTCTCTTCAAAGGTGGAACCGGTTTCTTCCGGTGCTTCAATGTCCCCAATGTTGTGCAGCGTATCCACAGTGATTTGGTCACCACCGAAGTGTTGCACAATCAGTCGGAACTCCCGCAGCTTACCCGGATTCGTGGTTGCGCAATAAAGTTTCACGGCAGTCGAACAAAGGACTTTTGCATTTCTACCAACGATGCAATGCCGCTGCGGGCCAGGGCCAGCATCCCTTCCATCTGCTCATCGTCGAATGATTTCTGCTCGGCACTGGCCTGTACTTCAACAAATTTGCCACCGCCGGTCAGAACCACATTCATGTCCACTTCCGCCCGCGAATCTTCGCTATAGCAAAGGTCCAACATCGGCGCCCCATCCACCATGCCTACACTGGTCGCAGCCAGATAATCCAACAATGGCAACTTCTGCAACGTCCCGAAATTCACCATCCGTTCCATAACCAGCGCCATCGCAATAAAGGCACCGGTGATGGATGCCGTACGGGTTCCACCGTCCGCTTGCAGCACATCACAATCCACAATAATGGAGCGTTCGCCCATAGCGGCCAAATCGACCACGGCGCGCAAGGATCGTCCAACCAGCCGTTGAATCTCCATCGTGCGACCAGTCTGCTTGCCTTTCATCACTTCGCGCTGAGTTCGAGTTTCAGTGGCTCGTGGCAGCATGGCGTATTCCGCAGTAACCCAGCCTTTGCCGCTTCCTTTCAGAAATTGTGGCACGGTGGATTCAAGCGTCGCAGCGCAAAGCACACGGGTGTTGCCCACTTCAATCAGCACACATCCTTCGGCCGTCTGTATGTAGTCTTTCGTAATTTGAACGCGACGCATTTCATCGTTCCGTCGCTTGTCGATTCGTAAATTCATTTGTGTGTCGTCAACATTGCATAAAACAGCAAGCCCATCAGCCCGGTGCCCACCAGAATCAGAATGGCGCATGGAATCGCCGCGCGTATAGACGATTTTGTACTGACGGTTTGCTTGCTGCGAACCGGTTTTATTTTAGCCATGATCTTGAATTACCGATGGTAACACTTCAATTGGTCAAAGCCTTTCAGATACAGGATTACCTGCGCGAAAAAGTCGGCCAATGACTTCAAAGCGGGCGGCTCCAAATCTCTTAAGACAATGGCCACCACATCACGACCACGTTCTGCTAGCGCCATTTGAGTCGCTAAAAACTGAGCTCGATGATACTCCGGTGAATAATCCACCCCAACCAGCTTTTCAGCCTTTTCACTGAGCAATACGGTGGAAAAACACTTGCCGTGACCGATAATCATCTCGTGAAAAGAATGATTCATCGCCGGTCCTTCATAAACATCCACGGGGAGTTTCAACTTCGCCCGGAAAATGGATTCGCCAGCTTTGTCCAACAATTTGCGGACAGCCCGACCTGATTCGGAATAGCGTGAATCGCCAAAAAAGGAAAATTCCCCATACTCCATCCGACCGCTGACAAACAAATCTTTTAGAATCGTCGCGTACACTTCTGCAGCGTTTCCTCCTTTGATTTCCCCAGCAGAAAGTTTGTCGTAGTAAAGTGTCACGCCACCTTTCCACTTCATTTGCTTGGGACTTCCCATCAGGTTGTTCCAATCGCCGTGAGTCTCATCGGAGTGAACGCGGCTGGTGATTTGCTTGTACAATTCCACGCTTGGCTGGGTTACGAAATTCATCTTTCGCAACCAACCAATTCCAAATACAACGTAGTGCATCCACTGCATATAGTGCGAAAGATTCGCACCCTTATCTAACATCACCGTGGCCACCGGATATCCCGCGCGACGCAGCAGGGCGGCCTTTTCAGCAACCCCGTCGCTGGACCCTTTCACCATCACAGCCAAAAATACCCGATCTTGCGCCGCATCTTTTGGAGCACGATAGTTCGATAGCTTTGGCTTTTCATCAATCAACATCTTCAAGCCTAACTCTTCACTTTTCCCTAGACTCTCTTCAAAGTTTTGTTTGGTCCAGATGCCCGCCGCAGCCAGTGGCTTTGCCAATAACAAAGTCACCTTGTCCCGACCCGCCTTTCCTTGCGCATCCAAAAATGCCGACAATCGCCATGCAGTTTGCACTTCTTCCGGCTTCAAAAACGTACCCTGAAACCAAGCACCAAGGTCCGCTTTTGCCAGCGCCAACGGATACAGACTGCCACGCGTCAGCGGACTGGAGTGGCGACCCGATGTGGAATTCCCTTCATCTAATTGCAGAGGAACCCGCGTGTATCCGCGAGGTCCTGCAAATTGATCCAGGATCGAACCGGGCAATGTCATATATAGAAAATTCGGTTTGGCATCGATTTTGTACTTATCGTAAAGTGCCGTCAACATTTCCAGATTGACCACCGGTTCATACGACGTCATGCCCAATGCCATGGCAATCACCAAGGTGCTCTTCAAAGCCTCTTTGATGGAAAGTCCACTGCTGGCGGTAATGTCAGCCAGTATGTTCTTCAGCTTCGCTGGATCTGTGGAATCCAGGACATAAAGTTTTGGGCCCTTCTTTAACAGCCCAGCCTTTTGATAAAGCGTCTTGTCTTCCGCCGAACCACCCATGCCCGCCCAAATTAGGAATCGTAACGGCACGCCGTGCGCCTTCTGAATTCGATTCTTGATATCGGCCACTTCACTGGCGATTTTCGCGGGCCATTCGGGATTCTCTTCGGCCAGCCAGCTTAGGTGAAATACGCCGTAGCTGTTCTTGGTCACCTTCCCATCGGCAGATTGCTCCATCCCAATAGCAACCAAAGGCTCAGCGGTAGCGTCCAGGGAATCAAGGCCATTCGTGCGCGCTTGTTCATCAATATTGCGCAGTCTGCTTAGAATATTTTCATTTTCAAAGGACTGGAAAGCTGGTTCAGATTCGGGGCGGTCATGATAGATCTTAAGTTGCACTCAAACCGTTTTAACATAGGGAGAAAGGTTCTGATGCGAAAACTTTTTATATCTGTGCTCTGTGCCTGCCTGTCCTTGTGGTCCTGCGCACGGCAGAAGCCCGCCTATGTTTTTCCGCAAAGCCTTGCTACGAGCTGGAATCTACAATCACAACAACCCTTTCAGCCATCCAGCGCCCCCGAATCCATTCGTTCTTTGACTATTCCCAAAGCCTGGACTGCCAAGTATTCCAACGGTCCGCGCCAGGCCATCATCACTGTTTACGAAACTGCTGCGGATGCCGTCGCTTTTGAAGCGTCGCAAAAATGGCGACACGACAAGGGCCAAATGGCGGTTAACGACGGCTCTTATTTCGTAGTCGTAGAGTCCCTTGGTTCCGATCTGGCCGAATTGGAATCCATAACCAAAGCCATGGAAGCGTCACTCAAATCATGGAGTAAGTAGTGCCGCAAAACAATAGCCAACTTGATCAATTCCACGAACTCGCATTGTTGGGAATGTGGTCCAGCGGTGTTGCCGCACTGGGTTTCTCGTCCCTAAGTCCCGATATCTTTCTGCTGGTAGCGATCCTTGGAATCTTCCTTCGCCTGGTCCTAACCCTGCGTCGCACCAAACTGCATCTCACCCCTGCACTGGTAGATCTGCTCACAGTTCTGTACGCCATGCTCTACCCATACGACCTGGCTTACGGAAGCAAAGATTTCATGCTGTCTACCATTCATTTGGTGCTTGCCTTGGGAACACTACGTTTTATTTCAGCTAAGTCAGACAGAGATCTTTTCTTCGTCAAAATTCTTTCCTTCCTCACCATTCTTGCCGCTGCCCTGGTATCTGCCAATCTCAGTTTCCTATTCTTTTTAGGCCTCTCTGTTATCTTTGCTGTCGCTACTTTTGCCAGTGCTGAAATCAGGCGGGCGGCGCTAAAACCGGGCATTCAAGCGGCTGGGATTGACCCGCGTTTTGCACGAACATTAAGGAACCATACCATTGCTGCCACCTGCACCATTCTGCTCTGTGCTCTATTCATTTTCTTCGTACTTCCACGCACTGCCAGGGCAGCGGTGCTGCGCTTTATCCCCGCAGGATTCCACATCACCGGTTTTTCAAACGAGGTCAGCTTAGGTGCAATTGGGGAATTGCAGCAGCGTCGGAATCTGGTATTCCACGCGAGGTTCGACACCTCTGCTGATGGGCTGCCTATCGATGGCACCCGTCTCAAATGGCGAGGTGCCGCTCTCGCTCAGTTCGATGGCAAACGTTGGTTCAATAAAAATCGCCGCGCCCAAATTCTTAACCTGGAACACGGCCTAGTTCGGCTGGGCATGCAAGGCCATGCCGACCGCATTGGCCGCCGTTTTCATTACGAAGTGCAACTATCCGGCATCTCCTCCGATGCGCTGTTCTTGGTCGGCGAGCCTGAATTTCTTCGTGTTCCAGCAACTTACATCTATCGCGTGAATGGTGGAAATTTTCGACTTCCCATGCCAACCGGCGAACACGTCCGCTATGAAGTGGACACATTCATCGACGCCGCAGGCGGGGATAATTCCAGCTTGGATGACACCGAACGTGCCGATTATTTGGAGCTTCCGGCAATGGATCCCCGTGTGTTTTTGCTCTCCCAGCAGATATCCGCATCCGCGCGATCACCAATGGAACTGGCCAGTGCAATTGAAAAATGGCTCAGCAAAACTTACCCCTATACTTTGGAACTTCCAAAGGTGGAAGCCGCGGACCCAATCGCCAATTTTCTGTTTGAGCGAAAGAAAGGTCATTGCGAATATTTTGCGTCGTCCATGGCTGTGATGCTCCGGTTAAATGGAATTCCCACACGCATGGTGACGGGCTTTCTGGGTGGCGAATTAAACCCCGTCAGTGATTGGTATCAGGTTCGATCTTCAGACGCTCATAGTTGGGTAGAAGCTTGGTTTCCAAACAAAGGATGGGTTGCATTTGACCCAACTCCCAGTGCCCCGCCAAAGTCCAATAACGCCGCCTGGCACAGGATGACGCAATATCTGGATGCTGCCGAACTGTTCTGGCAGGATTGGGTAATGAATTTTGATGGTGACCGTCAAGGTACCCTTTCCCTGAGTTTGGAAATGGCCGGCCGCTCTCTAACTCTTCCCAAATGGAGCACCCCGAAATTCGATGGTGACGGGTTGAAATCGTTCGGGCCAACCATCATCATGGCCACTTTATTGGTTATTCTTTTTGTGTTGTCTCCGGCATTGTGGCGCAAGCTACAACAATGGCAACAAGCCCAACGCGTGCGCAAAGGAACAGCCGCCCAAGGTGATGCGGCACGCCTCTATCAGCGGCTTGAATCCATTATGGGGAGGCAAGGATTTCAGCGCGCACCCAATTTGACACCGCTGGAATTCAGCAATGAATTGCCCCACCCAATCTCCAATCTTGTTCGCCAAGCCACTGAAAATTACAACAAGCTGCGCTTTGGAAATGACGCCACAGCAGGCATTGCACTTCTAACGCAATTAGACGAATTGGAATCCTACCATTCTGCAACGGATCCGTCTTCGTGAAATACGCGGGCCATGGATCGTGTGCCGCCAAATGGATATTTCTTCAATTTGCCTTCATCCAGCGTGAATCCAAGTCCTGGCTTTTCAGGTAGCGAAAACCGACCGTTGACCATGCGCATGGCCGGGAATCCCAACCATTCTTCCCATACTTTTTCTTTCATCTCTGGCTTCACCCCACTGCAAATTTCCTGAACCAGAAAATTCGGAGTCGCTGCATCAACATGAAGCGTTGCCAAGCCTCCAATGGGCCCTTCGCAGGCGTGTGGGGCCATTGAGATTCCTGCCAACTCCGCCATTGCTCCAATCTTCCACAACGCTGTAATTCCGCCCGCATGGTTGATATCCGGTTGCAAAATATCTACCACTCCAGCTTCAATCAATTCCCGACATCCATACGACGCAATCAATCTTTCCCCAGTGGCAATGGGAGTGGTGCTTCGCGCGGAGATACGAGCCATCGCTTTCACATTTTCTGGTGGGCAGGGCTCTTCGATAAATAGCAGATTCAGCGGCTCCGCTTCCTTCACCAAAATCGACGCCACACTCGGCGACGTCTTGGCATGAAAGTCCACTCCAATGTCGATATCCGGCCCCAGCCCTTCGCGCAAACGCTCCATCGATTGCACCGCCTGTTTGATTTTTGCCGAAGTGTCAATCCATTCGAAGTAACCTGGAATCCCGCCTTTGAAACAAGTGATCCCCTCACTCTTTGCAATATCCCGTTGCGCCCGAAGTTCCTCAAGAGTCGTCCCACGCATGTGATAGTAACCGCGCACGCCTCTGGGGTCCATCGGTCCGCCCAGCAACTTGTACACTGGCAATCCCAGTAGTTTGCCGCGGATGTCCCACAGCGCTTGATCAATGCCGGAAATCGCCGAACCAATCACCGGACCCGCACGGTAGAACGAGTGCACATACATCGATTGCCACAAGTGTTCCACCATCATCGGATCGGCACCCAAAATGTGCTCCTTAAAATCTTCCACGCAGGCCATCACTGCCGCCGCTTTGCCTTCCAGCGTAGCTTCCCCCCAACCCTCAACACCGGCGCTGGTTTCAATTTTTACGAACACATAGGGGCGATCAGAATCAGGAGTAAGAGACACGCCAAACACTTTCATTCGTGTAATGCGAACCTTCGTTCCAATGCTTTTGAACGCATCGGTTTCTGTAGTCACCTGCATGGCCATTGGCGCGCAGCCGCAGGCGCTCAAAAATGTTCTACGGTCCATCATGCAGGTCGCTCCTCATAGCGCAATAGCGCATCTTCATCCACTTGAATTCCCAGCCCAGGTCCTGAGGGCAGGGAAGTGAAACCATCTTTAACCATGACTTCTGGTCGTTTGAAAAGTTGAGCCCTCATCGCTTTATCTTTTTCATTGTTGGCATGGGGGATTTGTTGGATGAAGAAATTAGGAACAGATGCCGCCATGTGCAGCGCTGCAACGGTTGCAATGGGACCTCCGTCGTGAAAGGGGGCAATCGCCGTGTAGTAGGGTTCAGCCAACGCTGCCAGTCGACGCAACCTGGAAATTCCATGCTGTTGCAGACCCGGACGCAGCACGTCAATTGCCTGTTCCCTTAGCAATTCCTGAAAGTCGCCAGCCCGCGCAGTGCGTCCGAAGCCAACTGGCGTAACTGTTTCCTGGCTGACTCGCGCCGCCACTTTACGATTCCAATCCGGCGTTGGTTCATCGAACCACAAAATATGAAATTGTTCCACTGCCGCTGCGATCATCCCCGCGTCTCCCGCAGTCAACTTCGCTGCCGCGTCTAATACAAAATCTGCATTGGGACTTTCCGCGCGCAGAGCTTTCATTCGATTCGTTACCGCATCGCTAAACTGCTTGCCATTATTGCGCCACTGGGCGGTAGGTAAGGGAACTATAAATGCACGATACCCTGCCGCCGAAGCACTCTTCATTGATGCGACCAACTCAGCATCCGTGGCCCCTTCCAGCATTGTTATCACCCGCGCCTTATGCCGCGTGGGTCCACCCAACACCTGATAAACCGGGGCATTGGCGATCTTCCCCACAATATCCAGCAGAGCCATATTGATGGCCGGCTGCAGATTGGGCGTGACCGTTAGCTGACGCTCCAGCACTTCGTAGGAAGTGACCGCTTTGCTCTGAACTATTTGCGCTCCACGCACCAGTTCTTCACTGGAAACTGCACCGGCTTCCCCAAATCCAAGCAACCCACCGCGCGTTCGAATACGGATAACGGAATAGACACGTCGTGAAATGGGCTCACGTAAACGCCACAGTTTTACATCAGCGATGGCTGCCGAAGATGGGTCACTGCCAGCCTGCGCCGCAACCGTTTGCGCGCCAGCCAACCGAGCGCGTCTCAACAAAAGAGCATTCATGATTAGGTCTATCATATTAGATACAACTTCATTTTGTATGCGACTCTTTCTGCTTTTTCTAACACTCCCTTTATTTGCTGCCGACAAAGATTTCAACGGTCGATGGAACATTGAAGTCCCCAAGGAACCGCGTCACAGAGTGTGGTGGTTGGAAGTCAGCGGCGCGGGTACACCTGGAATCAAGGGTCGCTTCGTCGGCTCCCCCGGTGGCGATATGAACGACATTCCAGAAATCGCGGTCAAAAACAATACCTTGGAATTTGTTTTTACCAGACCAAACTACAAAGGGATCTATAAAGCCACATTGATAAAGGGGCTGCTGCAAGGCAACTTCACAGTGGGCGGGAATCCAAAGTCGGAGTTGACCTGGACGGGCCATCGCGCCCCGGTGCTCAAGGATAAGGACGACGGCAAGTGGAAAGTGGGCAAACCGGTTGATTTGTTCAACGGTACGGATCTGCAGGGTTGGTCAGCAATGGTTTCTGGGCAGGATCTGGGATGGCAAGTGAAAGACGGCATCATGGGCAACAAAGCCAGTTCAAATAATTTGGTGAGTGCACAGAAGTTTTGGAATTTCAAATTGCATTGCGAGTTTCGCATTGGCAAGGATTCTAACGGCGGATTTGGTCTGCGCGGACGCTATGAAATTCAAGTGATTGATGACTTTGGTCAACCACCGGATACTCACGGCACAGGTGCACTCTACAGCCGCACGGCAGCATCGAAGAACGCCAGTCGCGCCCCTGGCGAATGGAACACTTACGATGTAACGTTGATTGGGCGGCAAGTGACGGTTATCGTCAATGGTGAAAAAGTGATCGACAAAGGCGAAGTGGAGGGCTTAACCGCAATGGCCCACGATTGGAACGAAGCAGTGCCCGGCCCCATCAGCGTGCAAGGCGATCATGGACCAGTGGAGATTCGCAAACTGGTCATCACCCCGCTTGTGCGTTGATCGAAGTTAGTACCAGATATAGACAGCTAGCCATCCCAGAAGGCTCCCGAAAGCCGCGCCCACAAGCACATCGCTCAAGAAGTGCATTCCTAAAATGATGCGGGAAAGTGCCACGCTCAATGCGCAAAATCCTAACCCAACAGTCAATTCCGGATAAAATGCGCACAACGGAATGGTCGCGGCAAATGCTGTAATCGTGTGTCCTGAAGGAAATGAAAATTGGTCTGGGGGCAACAACGTAGACCAACAATGGGGTTCAATATGGCAAGGCCGTCTACGCTTGGTTGCTTTTTTGACCAGCAAATACAGTGCAGTTCCAGTGGAAATGGAACTCAGCATCGCCCCCAGCGCCAGCCACTTGTCAGAGCCACCAAACAACACAACCCACAAAGCCATGGCATACCACAACCAGCCATCGCCTCCGCGGGTGGCACAAATCATCCACACGCGCACCCATCGGGGAGCACTCCAACGCTGCACTTTGTGCATCAAGCTGAAGTCTACGCTACAGATGATGGAAGTGATGTCCATACATACATAGATACACCCGGCCTGTTTTCAAGTACGTGAATTTTGAAACAACTTCTGATGAAAATGTTTGCAAATGTG
>JAYWBH010000524.1:0-4291 GCA_043781815.1 Bryobacterales bacterium
CATCCCCTACCAGTCGCGGATTTTGGACACCAAGGGTGTGGCACAGCGGCTGGACTTGCGCTATCTTTCTAAGCCCAACCGCTTCAACGATCTTCGCCGTAAGCTAACTTGGATCGCCCCATTGGTCGCGGCCATTGCCTGTATTCCGTTCCTCACCGGCATCGGTCCGCTGGATAAGGTTTTCTCCAACGGCCCGGTATCGAAATCCCATGCCATCTTTGAACAGAATTGCCAGTTGTGCCATGCTCAAGCTTTTTCCAAAGTAGCCGATGCTACTTGCAATCAATGCCACGACGGGGCAGCGCATCCCGCCAAAATGATCGATACAGGTAAACCGAATCGGGAAGTGCGCTGCGCCACTTGCCATGAGGAACATCGCGGTTCGTCTGAATTGAAAACCGTGGCCAATCGAAACTGCACCACTTGCCACGCATCGCTGAAAGAGAATGGCACGGGCATTCAGTTAACAATCGTCGTCATCTCCGCTTTCAAAGAAGGGAAGCACCCAAACTTTCCTCAACCGGGTCTGGTGGATAATCGCCCTCTGAAATTGAACCATGCCATCCACATGCCCAAAGACGCCAAAACCATTCGCGGCATGAAGCTCCCCATGAAGTGTACGGAGTGCCACACCACTTCAGCGAACCTCGCGTCGGGCGGCTTGGAACCAGTCACTTTCGACAAAAACTGCATGCAGTGTCACAAGCGGGAATTGGAATTTGTTCTGCCTGGATTGGCAGTGGAAGCTGCCCCGGCCCCACATACCAAGGATGCTCCCAAAATTCGCCAATTCATTCTTGAGACATATCAAAATCTGGCCGCTGCCAATCCATCTCTGACCCGCCGACCGCTCGATCGTGACATGAACCCTGAACCGAACGCTGCTGCCTGGATCGCCAAAGCGACGAAAATGTCTGAAGAGTATCTGTTCAATAACAAATGCAAATACTGTCACGAATATGCCGCTATGGATGGCAGTTTCCCTGTCATCCGAAAAGTAAATCGGATTCAAGGGCGCTATGTGGAATCAAAGCCGGAAGGCGAACCCTGGTTGCAGCGGGCTGAGTTCAGTCATCGGGCGCATCGGGCCTTGGATTGTTCGGGATGCCATGCCCAGGCCAAAGCCAGCACCAAAACATCGGACGTGTTGATTGCGGGCATGAAGGATTGTACGGCCTGCCATGGTGCCAGCGGTACGCAAATCGACAACTGCTCCACATGCCATGCCTATCACAACAAGTCGAAAGAGCAGGATCACGACCGCCGCAGCGTGCAACAACTGATCGGGAAACTATTTTCCATTCCTTCACAAGGATATTATTAGATGCAGGTATTCGGACTCTGTCACATTGGTCGTATTCGCAAAAACAATGAAGATTGTTTGCGCATGGAACTTGCTATCAACACGGTCATTGTCGCTGATGGCATGGGTGGGGCGAATGCCGGGGAAGTGGCTTCCGCCATCACGGTGGAAACGGTTACCGCTTCTCTTTCCCAAGTAAGCGAAGAATTAGGAACAGAGGAACAAATCAAAGAGGCCATTCGCGCCGCCAATACCAAGGTTTGGGAAACTGCCAATCAACGAAAAGAGTGTCAGGGCATGGGTTCCACCATCGTCATGGCCCATTGGCGAAATAACCGGATCTGGATCCAGAACTGCGGCGACAGTCGGGCATACCGTTTTCGCAACGGTCAGTTGACTCAGCTCTCCTACGATCAAAACGTTGGCAACGAATTACGCCATAGCCTGGGGTTAACTGAAGAGCAGGTGCTGAAGTATCCCCAACGAAACGTGCTGACCATGGCCGTCGGTGTCGGCCCGGAAATTCTCATCCGCTGCTATGCCGAACCCATGGAGCTGGGTGATCTCTATTTGCTCTGTTCCGATGGCCTCTATGGCCCTGTAGGCGATGACGAAATCATCCAGATTCTGGGCAGTGCGCAACCATTGCCAGCTTTAGCCGCCACCCTCATTGACCGGGCGAATGCCAACGGCGGCCCCGACAATATCACCGTTGCTCTTTTGCTGCAGGAGGTATGACGGCGATGGACACAATTGGTACTTACAAAATTCAAAGCACTCTCGCTCCCGGCAAGCGACCTGTCTACATTGCGACGGCCAAGGATGGCTCGAAGGTAGTCATCAAGACGGCGCCAGTGAAGGATTTGGGAGATGAGGAACGTGCTCGCTTTCTGCGCGAAGCGGATATTTGTTCCAAGCTGGACCATCCCAATTTGGTGAAAGTCATTGAATCGGGCGAAGCCAGTGAAGTTCTGTACCAAGTGATGGAGTGCCTGGAAGGCATGGATCTGAACAAGGCCATCGCCTCGGGACGTCCGTTTTCCTGGGCTGACAAACTGACCATCATGGAAGCCGTTTGCTCGGGACTTCAATATGCGCATTTGCAAGGCTTAGTCCATCGCGACATTAAACCCGCCAATCTTTTTTTAGAAACATCAGGCAACACCCGCATCCTCGATTTCGGGATGGCCCGCGAGGGTGCATCCCAATTAACCCGAGTTGGTTCCGCAGTGGGCACGCTGAACTACATGGCTCCCGAGCAGATTCGTGGTGAGACCTGCACTGCACCCACCGATGTTTTCGCCGCAGGCATTGTCTTTCATCAACTGTCCACCGGTCAGCATCCCTTCGCCTCAGGAAAGAAAACATTGCCAGAAATTCTGAGTGCTATTTTGTTCGATGGACCTCCCCCTTGGGGTGCGACGGGAGACTCCGCGCCCGAAGGACTTGAATTCGTCGTTCGCCGAGCCCTGGATAAAGATCCAACCAAGCGCTGGCAAAACGCCGGGGAATTGATGCAAGCCCTAGCCTTATGCCGATTTACTCTAAACAATCAACCTACCCCATCAAGTAAGTCGGCGACAGCACCAGTTGCTGCACCCGCTCCCTTGCCACAGCCTGATCCGGAAAAGACGGTTGTCGTCAAACGGGATACTCCCCGTCCGCTAGCTCCTGCTCCCGCACCATTGCCCCCGCCAACTCCTACACCCGCGCCAACTCCTGCGCCCATACTGCCACCGGTCGGCGTCCGATTTTGTAGCGCCTGTACCTACGCAAATCCGAAAGATACCCTGGTGTGCGGAAAATGCGGCATCCCATTTGCAGCCCAATCGGCCAGCGTGGTGGAGGAAGGAATGGGTAAGAATCTTTGGATTCTTTTGGGTGCCGTAGTCCTGCTTTTCATCGCGGTTATTGTGGTAGGTATGATCTCCAAATAATGCCCACTCCTCCTCGTATCGTCATTGTCGGTGGTGGGTTCGCAGGGGTCTACGCCGCACGCAGTTTAGAAAAACGGCTCAAGCCCTGGGAAGCGGAAATCTGCCTTATCAATCGTGAAAACTATTTCGTCTTTCAACCTTTACTGCCAGAGGTGATTTCCGGGGCTATCGGATTGGTGGAAACGGTATCGCCCATTCGACGGCTGTGTCCCCGCACCCAGCTTTACGTTCGTGATGTTGAATCCGTAGACCTCAAGGCCAAAGTTGTTCGGATGACCCCGGCCATGCGTCCCCGGGCGCTGGAACTTGCCTACGACTACCTGATCATGGCTCCCGGCACGGTCACCGATTTTTCCGGTATGCCTGGATTAGCCGAATATGCTCTGCCCTTTCGAACACTGGGTGATGCTCTTCGCCTGCGCAATCGGGCGCTGGAATCTTTGGAAGAAGCAGCCATTGAAAAAGATCTGTTATTTCGTAAAAAACTGCTCAGCTTTGTCATCAGCGGTGCCGGATTTTCCGGAGTCGAAGTGGCGGCGGAACTGAATGATTTTCTGCGCAGTGCGGTGAAGGATTTCCGCTCTCTGAATCAAAAAGATATCACCGTGATGTTGGTCCATTCCCGGGACCGTATTCTGCCTGAGATGGCCCCGGAACTGGCGCAATATGCCCAGAAGATTTTGAGTAAACGAGGTGTCACGCTGAAGTTGGGCGTGCGCGTCACGTCCTGCACCGCTGATTCCGTCATCCTCAACAATGGTGAAGTGATTGACGCACGAACGGTAATTTCCACCGTGCCATCAGCCCTCACGCCACTGGTCCGAACCATGGAATGTAAGAAAGAAAAAGGGCGTCTTGTGGTCAACGGGCAATTAGAAATGGATGGCTTTGCCGGTCAAGCCTGGGCCATGGGAGATTGTGCCACCATTCTGATGACCGATGGCACAGCCGCCCCGCCAACCGCCCAACACGCCACCCGTGAAGCGGAAGTAGTGGCCGCTAACGTGGCCGCATGCGTGCGTGGAAATCCGGAACGCCGCACCTTCAACTT
>JAYWBH010000525.1:0-4290 GCA_043781815.1 Bryobacterales bacterium
TGGGAATCCTTTGGGGATCTATCGGCATCCGACGGCAACTCCCGATGCGGTGGAAACGGCATTATCCCTGGCACGCACGGGAGCTTTTTTCAGCCATAACGAAGCTCCACTTTCATCTCGTACCGTGCGCTTCATCAGTACAGAGCATTTCCCCGAAGGTATTCCAAACCAGCCAGCAGCGGCGTTATTCGGTATCGAAAACACGAATCGCGGTTGCACTCTTTCGAGTGACTACCTGCCAAATAAAGCGATCTCACCAGCGCGAAACTACGATGGAACTGGGCCAGGTAAGGGTATCAGCACTTTCGCCGGAGGCATTCCGCTCTATCGTGATGGGCTAACTTTAATTGGCGGTATTGGCGCGGCAGGCGTCCCACCGGACACAGCAGAATTCGTCGTCGTGGCTGCTACTTTTGGAACACCATTCTTTCGTCAGTTGCCATTGCCTGCACCTGGGGCAGTCTACATCGACGGATTCCGGTTGCCGTTTGTGAACCAGACAACGAGGCCGACTGGGACCTCTCCGCTTAACCTTTTTGCAACTGTAATTCGTGGGGGTATGCTACAGTCTCCACCACCGCGACTGGCAGGTCGAGCCGCGCCCGAAGGCTGGCTGGTAGGGCCGAAACCCAGCAGCACCCTAACCGCTGACGAAGTGCGTACTATCATCGACCACGCCGTAGCCAGAGCCAATGTGACTCGTGCCCAAATCCGACTCCCGCTTGGCCGTAGAACAAAAATGGTCATTTCCGTTTCCGACCTTGACGGAAACATTCTAGGCCTTTTCCGTATGCCCGATGCCACCGTCTTCTCCATCGACGTGGCGGCCACCAAGGCTCGGAATGTGGTTTATTTTTCCAGTCCATCCTTAAACGTGCTCGATCTCCCCGGAGTAGCCGCAGGCACCGCCGTCACCAACCGCACCATCGGATTCGGATCACAAAGTTTCTTCCCGTCAGGGATCTCCAACGCCCCACCTGGACCGTTTCGAGACCTCTACCTTTATGACTCCGCCAACCCCTGCACCCAAGGACGACAACCCAGGAATGCCAATCAATCAGGTGTCGTATTCTTCCCTGGTTCAGCACCGCTTTACAAAAACGGAAAACTGGTCGGCGGCCTGGGTGTCTCTGGCGACGGAGTGGAGCAGGACGATTACGTCACAGCGGGCGGTGCTGTTGGTTTTGAAGCGCCTGAAGCGTTACGAGCAGATCAAGTTTTAATCCGGCAGGTTCGTCTGCCCTATTGGAAGTTCCCTAGAAACCCGGAGCAGTAAATGACAAAACAAATTGCAGTACTCCTGACACTTTTTACAACATTGGCGGCACAACCCACGCCCAAGCCCAAGCAGCGGGATCTTGAGATACAGACTATCGCCAAGCCTGCGGTGCGCCAGCCAGTTGCCATTCCACGGAGCTACGCATTGGTGATTGGCATAGGCGGCTATCCGCATCTGAAAAAAGATCAGCAGTTGCCCTTCGCCGAACCCGATGCGGAATCCATGTTCAACATCCTGATCAGCCCTGAAGGCGGCAATTTCAAATTTGAAAACGTGCACAGACTGATTGGCGCCAATGCCACGCTTGCCAATATCAGAAAGGAATTGGAAGTATGGCTGCCTTCCGTTACCAAAGACGATGACCGGGTGCTGGTGTATTTCGCAGGGCATGGATTTATGGCCGGTGGGAAAGGCTACATTGCTCCCGTCGATATCCGGCTCAATGAATTGGCGAAGACAGGATATCCCATGGATCAATTGGGCTCCGTATTCGCCGGTCGCATCAAAGGTAAGTGGAAAGTGCTGTTGACGGATTCCTGTCACAGCGGCGCAATCACGCCCACTGAGATCGGCGCGATCAACAAGAGCTTCATTGATCTGGATAAGTCGCTGTTTGTGATGACCGCCAGCCGGGATCGCGAAGTGGCCAATGAAAGTGCCGATTTTGGCGGAGGTCATGGCGTGTTCACCTACTTCGTAGAGCGCGGTATGGGCGGCGCGGCTGACGAAGATGGCGATGGCATTGTCACCGCTGACGAGCTAGCGGAGTACGTCCGGACCAACGTGCGGAAAGCGACACTTGGCAAGCAAAATCCTACCAGTGACAAAGGGAGTTTCGATTCCAACATGCTGCTTGCCTATGTGCCCTCACTGGTCAAGCCCGATGCCCCTCCTGCACCCAAGCAAGGCACCATGGTGCTTGAATCCAACATGGATAACGTGGAAGTCTTTGTCGATGGACAATCCGTGGGCGTACTCATGAAAGGGACCCCATTGCGCTTACCTGGACTCAAACCCGGACCCCATTCCGTAAGGGGCGTCAAGATGGGTTACGCCGATGATGGTCCACGCGAAGAGACTATTTATCCAGGCCTTGAGAGTACCGTGTCGGTGCGTATTCAGTTCCAGAAGCAGCGCAAGAAAGCTGCCGTGGAGGAATTGGATCGGGGGTTGAAATACTATCGCGATGGTGGCGAGAGTAACTACAAAAAAGCCGTAGAATCTTTCAGCAAAGCTTTGAAAGTGGACCCCGATTACAGTCAGGCCGCTCTCTATTTGGGACTGGCCAGCAACGCTCTGTTCGATAACGAAGGTGCCGAAACTGCTTTCAAAAAAGCCATTGATCTGCAGCCTGATTCGGTGGACGCCAGGCTGGCCTATGCAGGCATGCTATTTGACACAGGCAACATGGATGAATCGGTACGCCAGTTGCGAGTAGTGCTGCAGCGCAACAAAGATTCCGGTGAGGCTTACTATAAGCTTTCCCGCGCCTACCGAATGAAGCTGGATTTTGATCAGGCTTTGGAAGCTGCAACCAAGGCAGTGCAATTGATTCCTGCAAAAGCAGAAAGCCACTTGTTCCTGGCCGAAAGCTTACGCTTCAAACAGCGTTGGGATGAAAGCAAAAAAGAGTATCTGGAATACTTGCGATTGAGTGACTTTGATAGCAAACTTGCCGGGAAGCTGGATTATTACATTCGAGGTTTCCTGATTGGCGGCGGCAAGAAAACCCGCGCATCGCAAAAAGACATCTGGAGTGAAATGCGTAGCGATGCCTACTTTGGATTGTGCGAATGTGACCAGAAAAGCAAACGTTTCGACGAAGCGATTGCCAACTGTCAGAAAGCGATTCGGTACGACCCGCAAAACCCGTTCACCAATCAAAAGTTAGGAATCACGTATGCCCGGAAATTTGAACAATCGAACCGGATGGAGGATCTGGCTGCCGCTTCAAAGTATCTCAAAACCATGATTCAGTTGGCCCCAGACATGGAGGAAGCGAAGAGTGCCCGCACCATGATTGCCAGTTTTGATCAAGTATTGCAGTCCAAGCCAGAAGCTGCCGTACCCAAATCGAAATAGTTCCTGTGATACGCTCACGAGTATCATGGTTCGGTTTCTCACTTTCGCCTTTCTTCTGCATCCCCTCGCTTTCTCAGCCACACCTACCTTTTCCAAAGACGTCGCGCCCATCTTCTACAAACATTGCGCCAGTTGCCATCGCCCTAATGACATTGCACCCATGTCGCTGCTGGATTACAAAACAGCACGCCCCTGGGCCAAATCCATCCGTCAGGCAGTGTCCAGCCGCAAGATGCCGCCCTGGTTCGCTGATCCAAAGTTCGGTCACTTTTCCAATGACCCCAGCCTGACAGCTACCGATCTACAAACCATCACAGCCTGGGTGGATGCCGGTGCACCAGAAGGCAACCCAGCCGACCTCCCTGCCCGTCCCAAGTTTGTAGAAGGCTGGCAACTGGGCAAGCCAGACATCATCGTGGACATTGGCGAGGATCACCAGATTAAATTAGGCGAAGATGCCTACGAACACTTCACGGTGGAAACGAATTTCAAAGAGGGAAAGTGGATTCGCGCTGCTGAGATTAAGCCTGGGAATCGGCAAGTGGTCCATCATGTGCACGTGCTTCTGGTTCAAGACGATTTGAAGTTAATGGAAGTGGCTTCCACAACGAACAGCCCAGCGCTTTCCAAATTTCTGGTGCGCGAAGGAAAGTTGACCCGCATCCGCGCCGATGCCCCGGTGGTGAACGACGCTTGTGTCGCCGATCTTCCCGATTTGCCATTCTTGACTGGTTCCCAGGAAGGCGCGCTGGCATCGTTCCTGCCAGGCAAGCCGCCCGATACATTCCCTGCGGGTACAGCAAAGTGGATTCCGCCAGGATCGAAACTTGAGTTTGTGGTGCACTATGCCAGTACCACCGGCAAGGCGCAGACAGATCGAACCAGCGTGGGTTTCTATTTGGCATCGGGTCCACCAGAACAGGTGATGC